>JAJYOQ010000409.1 GCA_021796135.1 Bacteroidota bacterium | reverse complement strand
TTTTCAATAAACCTTTTTCAAAGATTCTCTAATACGGAACAAACTCAAATTGAAAGCGGGATTGGATTATGTCTGGTCAAAGAGGTCATTGCAACGTTTAATGGGAAATTAGATATTGAAAGTGAATTACAAAATTATACCAGGATAATTGTAAATATACCATTTAATATTGAATAGAGTTTTTAGTTAAGTTCAATTGTTAAAATTTGAAAAAAACATAAATATATTATAGCTCAAGCCAATTCCTTTTGACTCTATGTAAAAGGTTATCAATATTATTATATTTGTTATAAAATTTTCCGGTTTAATATATTTATAATTGCAAATTTTAATATTCGAGATTGGTTATTACATGAAAAAATATTTACTATTTATAACAATCCTTAGTTTAGTATTTTCAATAAACATATTTGCCCAATTAACTCCGCAGCAAGCTGTAAAAGGAATGTCAAGGGGAATTAATATTGGTAATACGATGGATGCTCCAAATGGAGAAAACACGTGGGGTAATCCATATATTCAACAGCGTGCTTTTAATGATTATAAGAATGCCGGTTTTACTGCAGTTCGAATACCCATAACCTGGGATCAGCATACATTGACATATCCTCCATATACAATCGATCCGGTTTGGCTTAGTCGAGTAGAACAGGTTGTTGACTGGGGTCTGCAAAGCGGGCTATTTATAATTATTGACGCCCACCATGAAGCGTGGATTAAAACTTGGTATTCTGATTCTACAGTTGCAAGATTTGATAGTATATGGAGTCAGATAGCAACACGATTCCAGGGTAAATCGGATAGCTTAATATTTGAAATTCTAAATGAACCATATCCCATGTCATCTGCAAATGTAAACTCATTAAATGCTCAGGTATTGAAAATAATCCGTAAAACAAATCCGACTCGAATAGTTTCCTTTTCCGGTTATATGTGGTCTAATTCCAACGAGCTTGTTTCTGCAGCTATTCCTGATCCAGCTGATAAATATTTAATAGGATATTATCATTCTTATGATCCATATCCTTTTGGGCTTGTCGGGACCGGCACGTATGGTACTGCTTCTGATATAAATTCAACCAAAGCAAAATTCGATCAAGTCACATCTTGGTCAATAAGTCACAATATACCCGTTATTCTTGATGAATTTGGATATATGAAAAATTGCGATTATAACTCTCGAATGTGTGCATATGGTACGGTTGTAGATCAAGCATTAAGTCATGGCGTCGGTGCTTTTGCCTGGGATGATGGCGGCGATTTCCCAATATATAATAGATATAATTATACATTTAATGAAATTAAAGATATCCTAATCCATACATATCCCCAATCTCCGAATGGTTTAAAGATTAGCCAGGTTAATGGCAGCGCTATAAGGTTACAATGGCATAACAGAAACTCTGAGAATGACAGCATAATAATTCAACGAAGAACCGGCTCGAGCAGTTTTTATGATTTTGCAAAAGTTGCTCCGGCTGATTCTCAATTTATTGATACTTTAGCAGTTCCCGGAGTAACATTTTATTATAGAATAAAGATAATTTTAAAAAACTCCACTGAAGTTCAATCATATCCTATATTGCTAAATGATATCGCGACTTCAATTAAATCAATTAAAGCTCCGTTAAAATTTGAATTGTCGGATAACTATCCTAATCCTTTCAATCCGTCAACGCAAATTAGCTTTTCTCTTCTTATGCAGGAAAAAGTTACACTTAAAGTTTTTAACATTATTGGACAGGAAGTGGCTCTCATAATCAATCGAGAAATGCCGGCTGGAAGTCATACAGTACAATTCAATGCCGGGAATTTATCAAGCGGAGTATATATATATCAATTAAATGCAGGTCCATTTAATAGCAACAAAAAAATGATGCTGTTGAAATGAACCGGTTACTATTCCATTTATTAGAAGAATTGAATTTATTAATGCGTGAATGTTCATGATTCAAATAAAAAAGATTTTAAGTATGGCAGATATTACAATTCTGTCTTCAACGAATTTATTTCATACGATTCAATTTAAGTCCAAGGGAGAAATCTAAAAATGGATAACCAATTTGAATACAAAGCAAATATATTGATAGTGGATGATGATATCTTAATAGGGGAGAGCACAAAATTTCACCTCAAAAAAGCTCATTATAATACTGTGGGAATTGCTACTTCTGCAAAAGAAGCGGTTGAAATAGCAAAGGAAAAACTTCCTGATTTAATCCTTATGGATGTAAACCTTGGATCTGCACGCGACGGTGTCTCAGCAGCAAGTGAAATTCAAAAGTTTGCAGATATCCCATTTATTTTCCTGACAGCATATACAGATTATGTGACTGTAGAAAGAGTAAAAAAAATCAGTCCATACGGATACTTAATAAAACCTTATGACAACAGGGAATTATTGGTAGCAATAGAAACTGCTCTATATAAGCATAGCTATGATAAGAAATTAAAAGAACAAGAGCTGATGTTTAGGACAATATCTAACTTTGCTTATGAATGGGAATTTTGGTTATTACCGGATATGAGCTTCAAGTATTGCTCGCCTTCATGTGAACGGGTAACAGGTTACAAAGCAGAAGAGTTTATTGCCAACCCCAAATTGCTGCTTGACATAGTACATCTTGAAGATAAAACATTATTCGATAATCACTATAATAAATTCCATGGGATAACGAAAGAGGATTCGGTAAGTACATTCGAGTTTAGGATTATTGATAGACAAGGCGAAGTTAAATTTATTCGACACACATGCAGTCCAATCACTGATGAACAAAATAAATATTTCGGTAGAAGAGTTACAAATGTCGATATTACCGAGAGGACACTTTCCGAGAAATCATTAAAAGAAAGCGAGGAAAGATTTCGAGCAATATTTGAAAATAATATATTGCCGATGTTTCTAATTGATCCTGAAAATGATTTAAAAATTGTGAACGTTAATGAAGCTGCATGCAGCTATTATGGTTATTCAAAACAAGATTTTCTTCAGAATATTACAGCAGATGTATTTAA
This sequence comes from Bacteroidota bacterium, assembly GCA_021796135.1. Next base: position 1,290 of record JAJYOQ010000409.1, on the reverse strand, counting down.
TACAGGTACTAAAGAAGAAGTCAAAAAAAGAATGGCTACAACAATTCGAGAGAAGAGAAAATATCTTGTAGTTCAGCATAAATTATCAAACGGTGCACTAAGAGATGTAGAAGTATTTATATCATTAGTTCCTATTTCAGGCAAAACTTTAATTTTATCGATAGTAAACGATATAACTGAAGTTAAAAAACAGAGAGAAGCATTAGTAAAGCTATCAGTAGCCATTGCAAGTAGTCCAGCCTCAGTTGTTATAACGGATACAGAAGGAATTATAGAATACGTTAATCCAGCATTTTCAAATATTACAGGATATTCTTTTGAAGAGGCATTTAATCAAAATCCAAAAATTCTTAAATCCGGAGTGCAGGATAATCATTTTTATGAAAATCTGTGGAATACAATTAAGGATGGTTTAGTTTGGAGGGGAGAACTAGTAAATAAAAAGAAAAATGGCGAGCAATATATAGAGCGAGCAACCATATCACCAATAAAAAATGATAAGGGTGAAATAATTAACTTTATTGCTCTAAAAGAAAATATTACTGAAGAGAAAAAAATTCAAAAAGAGCTTGACGAATATAAAAAACATCTTGAAGATTTGGTTGAAAAAAGGACTGCGGAACTTGAATCTTCCACTGAAAGATTTAAATATCTTGGTGAAACTTCAAAAGATTTCATATTCAGAATAAATAAAGACTTATCGATAGAATACATGAATTCTGCTATGAAAGAAAAGTGGACTATCAGAGAAAATGAAAATATTCTTGATGTTATAGCGAAAAATAATATTTCGGAAAGCCATAAGAATATGATCACAGAATCTTTAATGGATACTTTTAATTCTAAAAGTACTATTAGAAAAGAAATATTCCATCATAATAAATATTGGATTGACTGGGTTTTCATTCCTGAACTTAATGCTTCAAATCAGGTAGAATCAGTTTTAGGATTTGGCAGAGATATAACCGAGATCAAGAAGCTAAATGACACGATATTATTTGCCTATGAAAAAGAAAAAGAATTAAATGAGATTAAGACAAATTTCATATCAATGACATCACATGAATTTAGAACACCTCTTACTTCAATTTTAAGTTCTGCCGATTTATTGGAGCATTACCACAATAACGGAGATAAATCAAAGGTCTTAACCCATATTAATAGGATTCAGAACTCAGTACAGGTATTAACTTCTTTACTTGATGAAGTTTTGACATTAAGCAGGAGCGATAGGGGAAAAATTGAATTAAATCTAAAGAAATTTGACTTGAATAACTTATGTACAGAAAT
>JAJYOQ010000408.1 GCA_021796135.1 Bacteroidota bacterium | reverse complement strand
ATAATATCGCAGATTACAAGATCGGGAATTTCCATTTGGGCAATAGTTAGTCTCATCAAATGAAAGATTTATAGATCTTATTATTTCCGACGAAGGAATTGGGATTCCCATCAAAGACAAAAAATATTTATTTAATCCATTTCACAGGTGTAGCAATAGTTTAAAAATTCCGGGAACTGGATTGGGCTTATCCATCGTGAAACATTCTGTTGATCTTCATAAGGGCGAAATAAGTTTTTCTTCTGTACCAGGTTTGGGTACTACTTTTAAAGTAATAATCCCGAAAGGATAATATGGACAAGAAAATATTAGTAATAGAAGATGACGAAAATATTCTTGCAAATCTTGTTGCCTTATTAACCGAAAACGGGTTTCATGTACTTAAAGCCGAAAATGGATTTGATGGACTAACTATTGCCCAAATGGAAATTCCCGATCTTGTAATCTGCGATATTATGATGCCTGGACTCGATGGGTACGATGTATTGAAAGAATTTCTAAACAACGTTTCTCTCAAATCAATACCTTTTATCTTTCTTACAGCAAAAGCTGAGTTAAAAAGTATGAGGCAAGGTATGGACATGGGAGCCGATGATTATCTGATAAAACCTTACAAGGCAAGTGATGTGCTAAATTCTATAAATTCAAGATTAAAACGTATAGAAATATTCAAAGCTTCATTTGCAAAATCTACGGAAAAAATTGCCCCAAAGAAATACACTATGATTGATAAATTCTTTCTGAAAGTGAACGGCAAGCCGCAATTCATAAGAATTGATCATATATTATATCTTAGCTCCGAGAGACAGTATACGTCTATTCACCTCATGAGCGGCAGATCCTTTTTGGTTAGGAAATCTATTACAAGCTTCGAGAGCATGCTCCCGGATAATAATTTTATTCGAATTCACCGTTCGACAATAATTAATCTAAACTTTATAGAAAAAATTGAAAAATGTAACAACTCAAGTATTAAAATATATATTACAGATTGTGAAAAGCCATTCATTGCCAGCAAAAGATATTCCTCTAAATTGAGGAAAAATTTAATATGATATATCACTTACCGCACTAAATTTTCCTAATAAATTCCGCTTGAAACAATAATCTCCCTTTTGAAACATTTTAGTTGAAATAATATTTCCAACCTACGATAATAGGCCATAATCGTTATTAAACTTAAAAATTAATGAGAGAATTCTATGAAATGGTTTTATAATCTAAAAATAAGCGTTAAGCTGATAGTATCTTTTCTTATTCTTTCTGCTATTACTGCTTTTGTCGGTATACAGGGTCTTACCGATATGGGTGCAATAAATAAAATGCTCAGCTCTCTTTATCATAATGAAACGAGAGGAATTGCTTATATAAAAGAATCCAATTCCGATCTACTCGCTTATAGCAGATCATTAAACAATTATCTCCTTTCTACGTCTCAAACAGAAAGGGATAACTGCCTTGCTAATATGAAAAATTATGAAAAGCTACTGTTCCAAAATATAGATGCGGCTACACCTCTGATAAAATCAGATGAGGGGAAAGCTTTAATTGCTCAAGTTGAACAACAATGGAATGATTATAAAATAGAAGTAAATCAAGTTATTGCTCTCGGCAATTTTGATAGCTTAGCTGAAAAACAAAAATCAATTACTTTACTTAATACCACTGTAAGAGAAAAATCAAACGCAATTGATACTCTATTCTCCGAACTTGCGAGACAAAAAGAAAAAGACGGTAAAGAATTTTATATGCAGAGCAGCCAGGATTATGCCGATACAAGGTTGTACCTCATAATTCTAATAATTGGCTCTATAGGCTTTGGTTTAGGTTTGGGCTTATATATTTCCAAAATTATTAGTAAACCTATTAATAAAACTGCACTTATGATTCAAGAAATCGGGAAAGGACATTTAAGTGAACGTTTAAACATTAATACAAAAGATGAGACCGGAATTATGGCAGCGGCTATCGACAGCTTCGCCGATGACCTGCAGAAAAATGTAATCGGCGGAATGAAAAGAATATCCGAAGGAGATTTCAATTTCGAGATTGTACCAAAAGATTCTAAAGACGAAATATCCCCGGCTTTAAATAATACTACAAAAACTTTAAAGGAATTAAAAGCAGAAACCGACTCAATGACCCAATGGGCAGCCGATGGGCAGCTCGAAAAGAAAGGAAACGCAGATAAATTCCAAGGCGGTTATAAAACAATTATTGAAGGTTTTAATAATACTATAAATGAAATTGTGGTAATGGTAAAGCAAGTTGAAAAAACAATGGAAACATTATCTACAGGAGATTTGACTGCAAGAATTGAAGGCGAATACAAAGGTAATTATAAGAGACTTCAAAGTTATGTGAATAATTTAGGCGAGTCTTTAGCAAATATTATTAGAGAAGTTTCCGAAGCAGTATCAGCAACAGCAAGCGCATCAACACAAATTTCATCAAGTTCAGAAGAAATGGCAGCAGGCGCACAAGAACAAAGTTCTCAAGCTCAGGAAGTTGCCGCAGCAGTCGAACAAATGACTAAAACAATTCTTGAAACTACTAAAAACGCCGGCAACACCGCCGATGAAGCAAAGAATGCAGGACAAATTGCCAAAGACGGCGGAAAGGTCATCTCCGAGACCATCGACGGAATGAATAGAATAGCCGTAGTGGTAACAAAAGCTGCCGAAACTGTTCAGGAATTAGGCAAGAGCAGCGATCAAATAGGTGAGATAGTCCAGGTAATTGACGATATAGCAGATCAAACAAACCTTCTTGCTCTTAACGCCGCAATAGAGGCAGCACGCGCTGGAGAACAAGGACGCGGATTTGCGGTAGTAGCAGATGAGGTAAGAAAGTTAGCAGAACGTACCACAAAAGCAACAAAAGAAATAGCAGATATGATTAAGAGGATACAGAAAGATACCAATGGCGCAGTCGAGTCAATACAGCAAGGTACATCAGAAGTGCAAAAAGGGAAAAGCTTGGCATCTAAAGCCGGAGAGTCATTGGAACAAATTATCACTGGTTCGGCTGCAGTAGTAGATAGTGCTACACAGGTAGCTGCCGCAAGTGAAGAACAATCAGCAACAGCAGAACAGATAAGTAAAAATATTGAAGCGATAAATAATGTAACGCAAGAAAGCGCAGCAGGTGTGCAGCAGATAGCCCGCGCAGCAGAGGACTTAAATAGACTGACGGATAATCTGCAGAATCTCGTATCAAAATTCAATATTGATAGTGAAAGAAGAAACGACAGATCAACACTTGCTGTCAGGTCAAATGGTCATATAGTTCACGCTAATTAAGAAAGGTAAAAAATGCAAACGGAAGTTGATGAACTTGTAAAACACGAAGAAGATAAAGAGCTGCTGCAGCTTGTTACCTTCAAGCTTGATGTGGAAGAATTCGGTATAGACATTTTGCGTGTTCAAGAAATAATTAGAATTATGAACATAACAAAAGTGCCTAATTCACCCGAGTTTGTAGAAGGCGTCATTAACTTAAGAGGAAGAGTAATCCCGGTAGTTAACTTAAGAAAAAGATTATTTCTTCCTCATATAGAGAAAGACAACAAAACAAGAGTAATAGTGGTAGAACTAAGCGATAAAACAATCGGGTTTATAGTAGACGAAGTAAACGAAGTTCTGCGCATACCCCGAAGCATAACAGAGCCGCCTCCGGAGATGACGGCGGGAATAGATACAGATTACATAACCAGCGTCGGTAAGCTTGAAGACAGGCTGCTAATATTGCTCGACATAGAAAAGCTTGTTGACAAAACTAAATTATAAAAGTAATCTTGGAAATTTCTCACTGTAGTTCATTATCAACACATTAAATTTTAATTTTTTTTTAACGTCAATAATATTGTCTAATTGGGGATTTATTTACTTTAGTCCGAAGGAGAATTATGATAAAAAAGAGAATTTTATTTCCAATTTCAATAATATACTTATTGTCGATCAGCATTATTAGCTATATGGATTTAATGGATTCTCAAAAAAATCAGGATATAATTAGAAACAGGGTATCAATTTTACTTAATCTTGATGAATTTGAAAAGTATAAAAATAAAATTGAACTAGATTACCATTTCTTTTTACTTATCGGAAATAAAACTAATTCTATTGAACTGAAAAATGATTCGAATAAGGTTATTCAATGCCTTAAGTTATTACTAAAGAATAAATATCTCTCAGCACCTGAAAAGGCTCAGATAGATTCACTTAATATTTTACAAAATAAGCGGGCGCAATTTCTAAAAAATTATTATAAACTCTCCAATTTCCTGGTTGAGAGTCAGGGTTAATTCGTC
>JAJYOQ010000028.1 GCA_021796135.1 Bacteroidota bacterium | reverse complement strand
TTTTTGAGCGAGCGACGGGGTTCGAACCCGCGACATCCAGCTTGGGAAGCTGACACTCTACCAACTGAGTTACGCTCGCACTCAAACAAAATTCTTTTATAAGATTTGTAAAGATAAATAATGCTTTTCTATTTATCAATCTATATTATTTATTGAAATGCTTCTTCAACCAACTCTGCTTGCTGCTTGTTGGATTTCTTTGCTGAACCGACGGCTGGACTAGCACTTTCAGGTCGTCCTGCATATCTTAATTTTTGTCCATCATTTAAGTCTTCTATTATTCTTGGTGCTAAGAAATTCCATGCTCCCATATTTTTGGGCTCTTCTTGTACCCATGTTATTCTTTTTGCATTGGGATATGAAGAAAACAACTCTTTCATTATATCGGATTTATAAGGATAAATTTGTTCAACTCTTATTAGTGCTGCATTCTTTATGTTTTGATCAGTCCTATATTTTTTCAAATCATAATATACTTTACCAGTTGATAATAATATTTTTTCAATTGAATTTTTATCTTTAATCATATTATCATCTAATACTTCATTAAATTTTCCATTTGTAAAGTCTTCTTTTAATGACTTTGCCTCAGGATGGCGAAGCAAACTTTTTGGTGCCATAATTATTAATGGTTTTCTTATGGCTTGTTTCATTTGACGTCGTAAAACATGAAAATATTGTGCGGGAGTTGTTAAGTTACAAACCTGTATATTTTCTTGTGCACATAAAGTTAAAAATCTTTCAAGTCTTGCACTTGAATGTTCTGGCCCTTGCCCTTCAAATCCATGCGGCAGAAGCATTACTAAATTATTTGAAAGCTTCCATTTTTCGTTTGATACAACAATAAAATTATCAATGATTACTTGTGCACCGTTTGCAAAATCGCCGAATTGTGCTTCCCATATTACTAAGGTAAGCGGATCTGCTGTAATGTAACCATATTCAAAACCAAGTACAGCCGCTTCTGAAAGCAAACTATCTAGCGCCTCAATTTTTGCCTGATTACTTTTTAAATGTTTTAGCGGAAAATATTCTAACCCGGTATTGATATCAGTTAATGCAAGATGACGGTGACTAAAAGTGCCTCTTACACTATCCTGACCGCTTAACCTTATGGGGGTACCTTCCAATAAAAGACTTCCAAATGCCAATGATTCTGCTAATGCCCAATCTGCTCCTGAATTATCTTGTAAAAATTCAATCCTTTTTTCTAAGAATTTTTTCAATTTCGGATGTACTGAAAAATCTTTTGGAAGTCTTGTGATTCCTCTTATTATTTCCTCTAATTCAATTTCCGATATTGAAGTACTGCTTATTGCTGTAATTGATTCAATTCTTTCTTTTGACACTGCAAGCGGAGCATCTCCGTTAAAAGTTGATATTCTTCTTTTAATTTTATCAAAAGATTCAGATAAAATGTTGTCTATTAGATTTTGGAATACTTTAACTTCTTCTTCATTGATTGTTTTTTCTTTTAATAACCTGCTTAAATAAATCTTTTGTACGGAAGGATGATCTTTAATTTTCTCGTAAAGCAGCGGTTGAGTAAATCCTGGTTCATCTCCTTCATTGTGGCCATGCCGTCTATAACCAAACATATCTATGACTATGTCTTTTTTGAACATCTGCCTGTATTCAAATGCTATTTGAGCCGCCCATAATGCAGATTCCGGATCGTCGCCATTAACGTGCAAAATTGGTGCTTGAATCATTTTTGCAACATCTGTTGCGTATTGAGATGAACGTGCTTCGTCAGGTGTTGTTGTAAATCCAATTTGATTGTTAATTATGATATGGATTGTACCTCCGGTTCGATATCCGCTTAGCTGTGATAAATTCAATGTTTCTGCAACTATTCCTTGCCCTGCAAATGCAGCATCTCCGTGTATTAATACAGGGAGAACTTTTTTATGCTCTTTGCGGTCATCTAGTCGAGTCTGTTTAGCGCGGACTATTCCTTCAACTACAGGGTTGACCCATTCAAGATGACTTGGATTGGAAGCCACCGAAACAATTACACTTCCTCCGTTTCTTGTTTTATATTTACCGGATGCTCCGAGATGATATTTTACGTCGCCGGAACCCTCTATTGAATCTAAATCAGCAATATCCTCAAATTCTGAAAAAATAGATTCAAATGATTTCCCGATTATATTGGCAAGTACGTTTAGTCTGCCTCTATGTGCCATCCCTAGTACTACTTCTAAGATACCATTTTCACTTGAATTGTTGAGAATTAGATCTAGCACCGGAATTAATGTTTCGGAACCTTCAAGCGAAAATCTTTTATGCCCGATAAACTTATTATGTATAAAATGTTCAAAAGTTTCGGCAGCTATTAATTTATTAAGAATAATTTTTTTGATTTCTTTATTGAACTGAGGAACATTTTTCACGGGTTCCATTTTGTTCTGAAGCCACAACTTTTCGAGAGGATTTTGAATATGCATATATTCAGCACCGATCTTTTCACAATAAGTTTTTTGAAGTATTTCTAATATCTCGCGTAAAGTTGCTTTTTTTAATCCGCCAAAACCACCAGTAACAAATTCTCTGTCCAGATCCCATAAAGTTAATTTATAAGATGCTGGATCTAATTCAGGATGATATGTAAGCTGACTGCCAAGAGGATCAAAATTAGCTATTAAATGTCCTCTTACTCTATAAAGATTAATTAGCTGTAAAACTTTTCCCTGCTTCTCTATTTCTTCTGTGTCAATTCTATTCGAAAATGCTTGTGGTTGAGAATCAGTCATCCAACCAAGAGGGATAAGCGGAATTTTAAGATCTTCGAATATTTCTTCATAGAAAAAATTTGCTCCTAATAAAAGCTCATGTATTTCTTTTAAGAATAAGCCTGATTCTGCACCTTGTATTATGCGGTGATCATAAGTGCTTGAAATATTCATTACCTTACTTATTCCGATTGCAGATATTGTGGATGGAGACATAGCTTGATATTCTGCAGGGTACTGAATGGATCCGGTGGCTATTATTGTCCCTTGTCCCATCATTAATCTTGGTACAGAGAAGATTGTACCGATTGTGCCCGGATTTGTTAACGTCACTGTAGTTCCTGCAAATTCTGAAGGGTCAATCAACCCTTTTCGGGATCTATCTATAAGATCATCATAAGATTTTACGAATTCTTTAAAATTCATACGATTGGCTTTTTTAATGTTCGGCACAATTAAAGAATGCGTACCATCTTTTTTCTCAATATCTATCGCAATGCCTAAATTGATATCATTTCTCTTTAATACATTTGGGCGATCATTTATAATTGTAAAAGCATTATTCATTACGGGGTTAGTCATAATTGCTTTAACTATTGCCCAGGCAATTAAATGTGTGAATGAAATTTTCCTTTCATTCCTTTTTTGAAGACTTTGATTAATGATAATTCTGTTCTCTTCTAAAAGTTTAACCGGAATTGACCTTTGTGATGTAGCAACTGGGATAGTCAAACTTTTGTTCATATTATCCAAAATCTTAGCTTGTGCTCCGGCAATAATCTGTGTTTTATCTTCTTGAGAAGGTTCAGGCATTTTATTTTTATTCTCCGGAGGAACAGTTTTATTTTCGAATCCTATATTTATATCTTTAGTTTTATCCGATTCTTCTTTACCGAAAAAATTTCGCCATTGTTCCGGAACTTCTCCGGGATTTTCTTCGTATAGTTTATGCAAATATTCGACAAACCATGTATTTGCACCGAACTTTTCAATTTCTTCTTTTTGCTCTTTAGTCAGATCACTCGATTTCATAATATTTTTTTTTAATTTACAATAATGAATATATCTTAGTTATAAAATTTATTAATAATTAACTTACTAAGAAAGACATTTACTGGTTTAAATGATATGACAAAAAATACAGATATTTCAAGGTTAAGAAGAGAATATTCTTTGAAAGTACTAGATGAAAAAAGTGTTAATAGAAATCCGTTTGAACAATTTTCCTTATGGATGAACGAGGTTTTAGAATTAAATATTATTGACTCTACAGCGATGATTATTGCGACTTCTGATAAAAATTGTAAACCTTCGGTTAGGACTGTCCTTTTGAAAGAATTTAGTAATGACGGTTTTATATTTTTTACAAATTATAAAAGTCAGAAGGGAAGCGAGATATTATCAAATCCTAAAGTAGAAGCATTGTTTTATTGGAAAGAAATTGAGAGACAAGTCAGAATATCAGGGAAAGCTAAAAAAATATCGGCGAATAAATCAGAAGATTACTTTCACTCACGTCCTATAGAAAGTCAAATAGCCGCCTGGTCATCTATACAAAGTAGAAAAATACCTCACCGTAAATATTTAGAAGATTCATTTCTTAATGCTAAAAATAAATTTGCAGGTAAGGAAATTCCGCTTCCTCCTTTTTGGGGAGGATTTAAAATAGTTCCTGATTATTTTGAATTCTGGCAGGGAAGGGAAAATAGGCTCCATGATAGGATAGTCTATTCCAAATCTAAATCTAATTGGAATATTGCTAGGCTTTCTCCTTGAATTAATCTTATTGATTCAACTTTTTATTAATTTCTTTTTAGACTCTGAAATATATGTTCTTACAGAAATTGCTGCTATAATGATTACACCGCCGAAAATTGCATTTATTGATGGTATTTCGCCATATCCTAAAAACACCCATACCGGATTTAGTACAGGTTCAATCATTGAAATTAATGATGCCTCAATTGCCAAAACTTTTTTAAGACCGTAACTAAATATAGCATATGCTATACCTATCTGAATTATACCTAGGTAGGTCAACATGAGTAGGTTTTTCATGTCGAAGCTATGAATTGAAAATATTGAAGGTAAACAAATCAGTGCTACTATAACATTTCCATAAAATATTGAACTGAATTGGTATTCCTTTTTATTCTTTCTCATTCCCAATAGAAAAGCTGCGTAAGCTACTCCTGATAATAATGCAATTATATTACCTTCCTGATATCCTGTGGAAATTCTTCCGAAGAAAAATAAAATCATCCCCAAAAAACAAATAAATATCGTGATTACATTAATCTTTTCGTATTTGGTTCTATTAATTATCGGCTCAAAAATCAATACATATATCGGTGCAGTATATTGAAGAAATATTGCATTTGCAGCAGTAGTAGTTTTTGTGGCAATCACAAAAAGAATTAGTATTGCTGAATAAAATGCGGCATTAATTATTGTAAATACATTTGCATAAAAAATTTCTTTTTTAAAAATTGCGAGAAACACTAAGGCAGCAAATATTCCTCTAAAGAATGATATTTGCAATGCATCGTATGTAATCAACTTGATAAACATGCCGCCCGTACTCCACATAATCGCGGCTGTTAAAACAGCTAAAATTCCTTTTTGATGCTCTTGAATTTTATTCATTTGTCCAATTAAATATGAGTTAGAATAATTAAGTAAAATTAGGAAATTTTATTTAGAGTTCTTCTATGCTGGAATATAGAAAGTGAAAAAATAATTGAATTCGAAGCTGGGATTTTTTATTTATCGGGGAATATTATTATTGAACTGTAATAAAATAAAGGAGGCTCTGAATCTTAATCAAAGCCTCCAAATTAGGATCTATGGCATATTAATGATTTCCTCAACTACTTGAGGATTTGCTAATGTTGTTATATCACCTACATCCTGCTTATTTGCAATAGCAGATAATATTCTTCTCATAATTTTACCTGATCTTGTTTTCGGCATGTCTGATACTATCCAAACCTTTCCCGGTTTTGCAAAAGGTCCGATTTCCTTGGCTAATGTATCGGTAACCTTTTTCTGTAATTCAGTACTAGCAACATATCCCGGTTTTAGGGATACAAATATATGAGGGATTTTCCCTTTTATAGGGTCTGATACGGGAACTACTGCTGCTTCGCCGACTTCTTGACACATTAGTGCCGCAGATTCCAATTCTTTTGTCCCTAAACGATGACCGGCAACATTTATGACATCATCTATTCTTCCAAGTATTCTGAAATAACCATCTGCGGCTTCGACTGCACCGTCACCCGCAAAATAGGGCCAATCATGCCAATCTTTACTTTTGGGGTCCTTATTATATCTTTGATAGTATTGTCTGACAAACCTGGCATCATCTCCCCAAATTGTAAGCATTCTTCCCGGCCAAGGATTCTGGATACATATATTCCCGGCTTTTCCGCTTCCTGCTGGCAGTGGTTTGCCTTCTTCATCGAATATTATGGGATATATTCCCGGAACTCCGGGTCCTGCACTTCCGGGTTTCATATCATGAATTCCAGGCAGTGTCGAACAGAGAAATCCTCCGGTTTCGGTCTGCCACCATGTGTCAACTACAGATGCTTCTTTTTTACCAACAATATTATAATACCACCTCCAAACTTCAGGTTCTATTGGCTCTCCGACAGTAGTCATATGTTTGAAATGATAATTATATTTAGTCGGTTCATCTGGTCCTACACGTCTTAATGCACGAATGGCAGTAGGCGATGTATGGAATATATTTACATCTAATTCTTCCGCTACTCTCCATGGTCTTGCTGCATCTGGATGTGTCGGAACTCCTTCATAGATAACGGAAGAGGCTGCCAATGCTAACGGACCGTATATTATGTATGAATGTCCGGTAATCCAGCCGATATCCGCCATACACCAATATACATCCTCAGGATGAATATCCTGAACATATTTTGATGTACCTGTTACGTATGCTAAGTAACCGCCGATTGAATGCTGTGCTCCCTTTGGTTTTCCGGTTGATCCGGAAGTGTACATTATAAATAGGCTGTCTTCTGAAGCAAGTTCTACAGGTTCTATTTTTGCATGGTAGTATTTTTTAATAATGTCATTGACTAAATAGTCGCGTCCTTCTACAAGAGGTGTTTTTGCAGAGTATTTACCGGGATAACGCTCGAATATCAAAACCTTTTCAATCTTTTGTCCTTCTTTCAATGCTTCATCATAAGCAATATCAGCTTTCTCTTTATGGTCTATTAATGTTCCTCCTCTGTAATATGAGTCAGCTGTAATTAACACTTTACTCTTTGCGTCAGCTACTCTTTCTCCGCAAGCTTTTCCGGAAAATCCTGAAAATACTTGTGAGTGGATTGCTCCTAAACGCGCACATGCAAGCATTGCTACTGCTATCTCTGGAATCATAGGCATGTGAAGAGTAACTGTATCACCTGCCTTAACTCCGCAAAAGTCTCTTAGAAGGGCTGCAAACTCATTAACTTTTATATAAAGTTCCTGGTAGGTCATATGCTGAATAGCTTCATCTTCCGGTTCCGGTACGAAATGTATTGCGGTCTTGTTCTTATATTTTCCCAAATGCCTGTCTACGCAGTTATACGAAGCATTTATTTTTCCGCCTGTAAACCATTTAAAAAATGGCGGATTACTTGAGTCCAATACTTTTGTGTAAGGTTTATACCAATCTAGCATATCAGCATATTCTTTGTAACAATCAGGAAAGTTTTCCATGCTGAATCGATTAAAGATAGATTCATCCTTTACGTTTGCTTGTGATCTAAACTTCTCAGTCGGTTTAAAATAACCTTCTTCTTTCCAATGTACCGCTATCTGGGCTTCCGATACTTCGGAATCAACTTTTTTGTCAGCCATTAATAACTCCTAAAACTTTATTGATTAGAAAAAAAATGATTTAACCTATTGGGAATACTGTTCTGCCATAGCTCTCGTTAATAACTTGCGCAAGACCTAAATATATAGCGGATAATCCGCAAATTATGCCTTCCCAACCTGCAATTATACCTATTGATGAATTACCTGTCAAGTCTTTTAAAGCAAGCAGCCAGAATAAAATAAATAAAGTGAGGAACACAACTTGAAGTGCTTTGTTATGCTTTAAAGTAGCTATCCACATAAAAAAAGTAAATAATCCCCAAATAAATAAGTAGGCTACCATTCCGTTTGAATCCGTTGCAGTCACTCCTCCCCATTTAGGCATTACAATTAAATATACTAGTGTAAGCCAAAATGCTCCGTAAGAAGAAAAAGCTGTTGCGCCAAAAGTATTACCTTTCTTCCATTCCATCCATCCGGCGAAAATTTGTGAAAGACCGCCATAAAAAACACCCATAGCAAGTATCATGCTTGACAAACCAATTATTCCGGCATTTGCCAGATTGAGAAGAACTGTAGTCATCCCAAATGCAAGCAATCCGAGCGGTGCTGGATTAGCAGTTGTATCAACGATTTTTGTACCTTCTGACATGTAACCTCCTAAATTTATATAGTTTATCTAATAATTAAAAAATAGAAATTAAAGTATATCACAATTATAGAATGTATATTAAAAGTCATTAAAAAATTTAAAAACCGTACATGGAACTAAGCGCTATTTGAGTTCCGCTTTGAGTATCTTCATTTAATCCGTAGGTCAGCTTACTTTGCAATAATTCAACTCCTAATCCTAATGGACCAACTTGATATTTTAACATGAAGTCCATTAAGTTGTTACTTAATCTTGCACTATTTCCAAAAAGTGATTTTGCCTGGTCTTTATTAACGTTTTCGCTTCCGTAATAAGCATAAATTGACCATTCTTTTGTAAAACTATATCCTGCTTGAAGCCAAAATCCGGTTGAAGATAGGTCGCTGCTATTAGTTGAAAATTGTGTCATATTACCAAATTGCTGTCCAATGTTTTGACCGGAATATAGATTTCCTTGCAGTAAAAAATCTCCTGCATTTAAGCTTGCCCCTACCTCAAAAGCTGAACCAGTCAAATTGACTGATGGCGCGCTATTAAGCGGGGTTAGGTTTACTTGATCGTAATGACCGACAACATAAGCCGAAATTTTTGTTTCTGCTGAAATATTACTCTCTAAATTTAACCTTAATTCAAATTGAGGCGTTCCAACATTTCCACCGTCTGTATATGTTATGGGTGAACCTGGTCCGCTCCATGATCCCTCAAAAACTGCTGCATCTATTCCAAATTGTGTGGGAGAACCGTTTGAATCAAATTTATAATACAGGAAAATTCCCGGAAAGCGCCATCCTACATCACCTGCTGTTCCATAACCGAGCGGGAATGCTATATGAGATAATGATACCGGTACATTTCCAAAAAGGGGAGTCCATGCTTGTCCGATTCTTATTGTTAGATTTTCATTAACTAAATCTGCATATGCGAGTCGAACTCTAGGATAAGGCTGCTCCGGACTGAAAGCCCCGGTTCCGTTAAAACCTCCGAAGGCATCCATCTCCAAAACTCCTCCTAATTTCCAATCGCTTGACAACTTTGGTCCGTTGAAAATCATTATTAATCTTGAATTACGGATATCGCCACCGTAAAACCACTGATTCTGTGTATTATTAGTAGCTGCCCATTCTGCATTTTGACCATTACCAAATTCAAATAATTGGTTCTGTGCAAATAATGTAGTACTGAGAAACCCCTTAATTATTAGGTTTTCTTTTCCGCCGGTGTTTACATTTTGAGATAAAAGAAAGGATGCTGAAAATAAAACAATTAAAGTGAGAGCTTTAATTTTTCCCATAACAAGTCTCCAAATTAGTTAATAAATAAATAGATTTATAAGGACTAAATGAACTAAAATCTTTTACAGTATTACTGAAACACTAATTATATTTCTTATTTGGCTGTCTTGAATTTTATAACATATTCAATAACAAATTATGACCTTTATTTTGTTAATACAATGAATCATTAACTATGAGGCAATAATGAAGTTTAAGTTGCAGATAATCGGGTGTAAGTTGCACTAAATATTAAATTGAATGTCCTAAATACCCAGTTCCTCTTTTAATTCTTTTAGGTAATGCCTGCTAATTGGTATTAAATGTTGAGAAGTTGTTTTAATCTTGCCTGCTGAATTTTCATCAAAGATAATTTCATCGATTTTATCGGGGTTTATTAAATATTGCTTATGACACCTGAATAATTTTGTCCTGCTTTCAAAAACCTTTAACGTAATGACTGTAAAGTATTTTTTATCTGCGCATATAATAGCGACACCGGTTTCGTCAGAATGAACATATTCTATACAATTAACATCTATTAATTTGACCTTATTTGCACCAACACTAGGAATCTTGGTTAAGGGCATCAAGTTTATCTTTTGATTCGAATTCTGTTGAATCGAATTTTTAATTTTGTTAATAGTTTTTTCTAATCTTAACTTTTCTACGGGTTTTAATAAATAGTCTATTGCATTTTTCTCAAATGCTTCTAATGCATATTCGTCATAAGCTGTTACAAAAACTACTCTTGGCAATACCGAGACATCAATCATTGATAATAGATTAATTCCATCAATTCCGGGAAGCTGAACATCAAGAAATATTACATCAGGACGTAGAGAGTTTATGGCTTTAATACCTTCTACTGCATTAGAGCATTTCTCTAAAACATTAATACATCCCGTTTGTTTCAACAAAAATTCCATTTCTTCTCTGGCATTGTACTCATCATCTATAATTATTGCATTTAAATTCAAGCCACACCTCCTGCTGGTAATAAAATAGTTGCCACCGTTTTTATATCGGCGTCACAATAAATTTTTACTCCGTATTCGCTGCCTGCTAAATTCTTGATTCGTTTATCCACAATATTAACCCCCAAACCCGGATTATCTTTATTCACTATAAATGTCCCTGCATTATCTTCAATTTCTATTTGAATGTAGCCGTTGTTTCTGAATATGCGGATATCTAATTCACCATTATCTAACAAAGTTGAGATCCCATGTTTAATAGCATTTTCTACTAAAGGTTGAAAAGAGAAAGTAGGAATTTTAATGTCCATTAAATTATCATCAACATCAATATTTATTTTTAAATGATTCTGCAGTCTAACCTTTTCAATTTCAAGATATGAATTAACGTGCTCTAACTCTTCCTTGATTGTTGAAATGTCTTCATTCCTTTTTAATATTTTTCTGAAGAAATTTGATAAATGTATCAATAAATCTATCGCTTTTTCGGGATTACGTCTATTAATTGCAATAATAGTATTGATAGTATTGAATAAAAAATGAGGTTTTATTTGTGCCTGAATTAAATTGAGTTCAGCCCGGGTTAAAAGATTTTTTTGGTATTCATATCTTGATGCTAACAGCTGATTGCCAACAATTTCTGCTATCCCTTTACCTAGGGTTTCATTGATTTTAAAGAAATACCTATTCTTTTTCCCATATAATTTTATTGTCCCAATTACTTCATCTTTAATTCTCATTGGAACAACCAAAACTGACGATAATAAACAATCATCAGAAATTGGACATTGGTAACATTCATCTTTCCCGTCCAGAAACATAATTCGGTTTTCTTTTATTGAAACTTTTGTGATGTCAGATGCTATTGGTGATCCGGGGCTATGGTGATCTCTGCCAATTCCAACAAATGCAAGAATATTTTCTTTGTCAGTTATTGCAACTGCTCCTACACTAGTTTCTTCAAGCAAGATATTAGCAATACTTTCTGCAGAATTGTTGTTAAGTCCTTTACTCAACTCTCCTAGAATTCTTTTTGCTATCCTTAATGCCTGTTTTGAATAAGTGGAACCAATTTTATCATAATTTAATCTCTGATCCTTAAAAAGACTCATTATCAAAGCTGTACCTAGTGAATTTGAAATAATCATTGGTATGGCTATCAATTTTACTAAAGAAATTGATTGCTGTATAGGTCTCATTATGGAAATTATTATTGCCATTTGCAATAATTCGGAAATTAGGGTAGTTGCGAATGCAATATCGGGATCAAAAACTCTTTCATGTTTATTTCTTTTTAAGAAATATTGATGTACTAAGCCTGCAAACAATCCTTCGACAATAGCTGATATTGCAATCGGTAAAGCAGTAAATCCGCCCATAAAATATCTATGAATTCCGGCAGTAATTCCTACTGCTAAACCTAATACAGGGCCGCCAATTAACCCTGCTATCATTACTCCGATAATTCTGTTATTAACAATGACTCCCTCTATAGGTTCTCCAAGATAAGTACCGATAATAGCCATGGAGCTAAAAAATAAATAAAGAGCTAAAAAGTTTCTTAACTTAAAATCATTAGTTTGAAGTAGTCTAAAAATTGGTGTTTTGCTAAATAGGTAGGCAATAACAAGAAAAACTGCTATTTCTTTAAATAAGCTTGATAAAATAAGCATATTATATGAAATTAATTTATTGTGAATTCAATTTGAAGTTTAATGTTAATTTCAAACTTAAAATTGATTTAGAATGCATACATTCTTTTACTTTAAATCTATGATCAACTTAAAAAATTTATATTCAATCTCCAATAGAATTTTTAGAAATAGGAGCGCTATCAGCAGCTGTACCCCATTTTTTATTCGGTTTATCTCCCATAATGAATACAAGTTTTCCTCCATTTATAATCGAGTCATAAGTAATAAATGTTTTATCCAAGTCTTTTCCATTGAGCTTAACTGATTGAATGTAAACATTTTCTTTAGAAAAATTAACTGCCTCGGTTGTAAAAATCTTTCCGTTTCCTAATTTCATTGTCACTTTTCTTGCGCATGGAGTGCCTATCATATAATAGTTATTGCTTGGACAAAACGGATATATACCCATCGTGTTAAATAAATACCAGGCTGACATTTGCCCGCAGTCATCATTACCGCTTAATGAATTTGGTTTATTTCCATAAAAAGTTGTTTCAATTTTTCTAACTAATTCCTGGGTTTTCCATGGCTCTCCGGCAAAATCATATAGATATGTAATATGATGTGATGGTTCATTACCATGCCAATATTCGCCTATTCTGCCTAATATATCTGATGTACCTTGAGCAATATTTTCTGAACTTTTTTCCATAAATAGGGTATCTAGTTTTTCGGAGAAATATTCCTTACCTCCCATTAAATTAATTAATCCCTGCACATCTTGAGGAACAAACCAGGTATATTGCCAATTAGTGCCTTCTGTTATATCTCTTTTGTTCATATCATCGATATATTCATGCGGAAAAAATGGGGTTCGCCAATTACCGTGAGAATCTTTCCCCCGCATTAATTTTGTTGATGGATCAAAAATATTTTTATATGACATTGACCTTTTCGTAAAATATTTATAATCTTCAAATTTGCCTAGCTTTTTAGCCGCTTGCGCAATGCAATAATCATCGTAGGCATATTCTAAAGTTTTCGAAACCGATTCATTTTCTTTGTCAAATGGGACATAACCTATTTTAGCATATTCCATAACATTATCATAATTAGGATTCATAGCAGTAGTTTTCATTGCATTATAAGCGCGTTCATAATCAAAACCTTTCACATTTTTCATAATCGCATCCGCAATTACAGAAACTGCATGATAACCTATCATACACCATGTCTCATTATTATTTAAGGACCATATCGGAAGCATATGTTCAACACTTTGATCATAATGTGCTAACATAGAATTTATCATATCAGCATCTCTTTTCGGCTGCAATAAAACAAACAACGGGTGTTCAGCCCTAAATGTATCCCATAAAGAAAATATTGCATAGTTATTAAAACCCTTTGCAGTATGAATATTTTCATCTAACCCTCTATACTGTCCGTTAACGTCTTCGTAAATTGTGGGTACTAGCAATGCATGATAAAGTGATGTATAAAAGGTTTCTTTTTCATCCTGAGAACCTTCTATCTGCATCATCTGCATAGCTTTATTCCATTTTTCTCTAGTATTTTCTACTACTTTGTTAAAATCCCATCCCGGAATTTCAGTGTCTAGATTTAACAGCGCATTTTCAGTGCTAACTGCTGAAATTCCAATTTTTATCATTATTACTTCATTTTCTTTAGTTGAATAACGGGTAAAATATTGTATGTCTGCACCGGTAGCTTCCTTCCTGCTCCTAAATCTTGGCGTATTATAAATAACTGGTTTCCCGTTTAACATAATGCCGAATTCATCATAAGGACGTGAATACCTTGCTGCAAAATATAAATATCTTTCCTTAGCCCACCCATTAACTAAATGAAATCCTGTGATTAGTGTTTTGCTTTCGAATTTTACATCTGACCATACTACTTTCCATTGAAGTACCTCTGCCAAATCCATCATTATATTTGCGCTATCTGACTTTGGGAAAGTAAACTTTAATATACCGGCTCTTTCAGTTGCTGCTAGTTCGACCAGGATATTATTTGGAAGCTTAAGAGAATAATATCCTGCCTTAACTATTTCATTCTTATGCGAATATGAAATACAATATCCTGAATCCGGATCTTGATAATAGCTTATATCTCCGTTTGGTGATTTTTTTTCTACTGTTCCCGGTACAAATTTCAAATTGCCGATTGACGGCATTATTAAAAAGTCCCCTAAATCCGGTATTCCGGTCCCGCTCAAATGCTGCATACTGAAACCAATTATAACACTATCATCGTATTCATATCCGGATGCTGTTTCCCAATTTCTCCTGTCAGTATCAGGACCTAGCTGAACCATACCATGCGGTGCTACTGGTCCGGGATATACATTTCCTTCTCCTTCTGTACCTATTATAGGCTTAATATAATCAACTAAATTAACAATTTTCTTTTGTGCTAGTGCACTATTTTGAATTAAAAATAATCCGCTTATTGTGATAAAAAATAATATAAAAGAATTTATAGTCTTCATTATTTCATTTCTCCGGTGTAAAAAAAACTTCAAAAGTATTGTCTTGATAAAGTATTCTATTAATCCCTAATTAAAATATTGTTATTCTTTAATAAAAGAAAGAAATATTTATTATAAATTCCATTTTGTTTCATTCAAAATTCAACATTCATAATTCAAAATTGATGCTTTCCGCGCTATTCTTATCCTTGCTCACTCGAAAGTGACATAATATTTGAATTACCTCATGATTTCGGTAAATTTATATTTAATTTTTTAATTATTTGAATAAATATTATGCGATATCCCTTTCAGGAAATAGAAACTAAATGGCAGAACTTTTGGCAGAATAATAAAATTTATCAGACAAATCTATCGGATACTGATAAGAAGCTTTATACGCTGGTAATGTTCATTTATCCATCAGGTGCAAAACTACATTGCGGACATTGGTATAATTATGGTCCTACTGATACATGGGCCCGGTATAAAAAATTAAAAGGTTTTAACGTATTTGAACCAATGGGTTATGATGCCTTTGGTCTTCCCGCTGAAAACTATGCTATTAAAACCGGAGTTCATCCCTTCGATAGCACTATAACAAATATTAATGATATTCGTCAGCAATTAAAGAAAATGGGATGTATGTACGACTGGGATTCTGAATTAATGACTTGTGTCCCGGCTTATTATAAATGGAATCAGTGGTTATTTCTCCAGCTTTATAAAAAAGGATTGGCTTATAGAAAGAATGCCCCTGTTAATTGGTGTCCAAAAGATCAAACTGTTTTAGCAAATGAACAGGTTCAAAGCGACGGCACCTGCGAAAGATGCGGGACGCTTGTTGTACAAAAAAATCTTACTCAGTGGTTTTTTAAAATTACTGATTATGCAGAAGAACTTCTTAAAGGGCTGGACGAGATTAATTGGCCAGAAAAGACCAAAACTATGCAGAGAAATTGGATTGGTAAAAGCACTGGCGCTGAGGTTAAATTTAAAGTTGAGGAAAGTGATGAAGTAATAACCGTCTTTACAACTAGACCGGATACACTTTTTGGTGTAACCTATTTAGTTATTGCTCCGGAACATCCTTTAGTTCCGAAACTTACCCGGATTAAATTTAAAAAAGATGTGGATAAATATCTGGATTCAATAAAATCACTAACTGAAATTGAACGTACCTCTACAACTAAAGAAAAAACAGGTGTTCCATTAGGTAGCTTTGCTATAAATCCTGTTAATGGTGAGAAAATCCCTATTTGGATTGCTGATTATGCTTTGCTGACTTATGGTACCGGCTGCGTAATGGCTGTTCCTGCCCATGATGAAAGAGATTTTGAATTTGCTGCTAAATTTAATTTGAATATTCGAAAAGTAATTTTGAAAGACGGTACAGAACCTGATGATTTGTTGGAATCTGCATATACAGAATCCGGTAAAATGATCAACTCCGGTTCATTCAATGGTATGGACTCAAATACTTGTATCGCGGAAATAATTAATTATCTTGAGCAAAATAACCTTGGCAGAAAAAAAATAAATTTCCGATTAAGAGATTGGCTAATTTCACGTCAAAGGTATTGGGGAACTCCGATTCCGATTATACATTGTGAAAAATGCGGGGAAATTCCGGTAGAAGAAAAGGATTTACCTGTTGAATTGCCTTATGATGTTGAGTTTAATCCATCGGGAGAATCTCCGCTAGCTTCGAATAAATTATTCATGAATGTAAAATGCCCTAAATGTGGATCCCCTGCAAAACGTGATGCTGATACTATGGATACCTTTGTTGACTCTTCCTGGTATTATTTCAGATATTTAAATCCAAATTTTAGTGACGGGATCTTTGATAAAAATCTTGCTGATAAATGGACACCTGTGGACATGTATGTCGGTGGTGCAGAACATGCGACTATGCATCTCCTATATGCAAGGTTTATTCATAAGTTTTTAAGGGATATTGGATTTACTAATTCCAATGAACCATTTAAAAAGCTGATTCACCAGGGTACAATAACTAATTCTGGTGCAAAAATGTCGAAATCTAAAGGCAATGTAGTTAATCCTGATGAGCTTACTTCAAAATATGGTTCGGATGTTTTTCGACTTTATCTGATGTTTATGGGTCCTTATGAACTTGGAGGGGACTGGAGTGATAAAGGGATTTCCGGTACTGATAGATTTGTGCAGCGTACCTATGAATTGTTCAATAGATTTTCCGGGTTGTTTCAGGATGCACATCAAAAATCTAATTTTGATGTCTCGTTCTTAAGCATTGAAGAAAAATCTGTTTATAGAAAAACAAACCAAACTATCAAAAAATTTGATGAAGAAATAAATAATTTCCGATTTAATACGGCAATTGCGGCAATGATGGAGCTTCTAAATGAGCTTACTAAAAATATTGATAAATGCTCTGCTAATTTACAATCCTATGCCTTGGAAAGGTTCGGAGTTATGCTTGCTCCAATAGCTCCTCATTTAGCAGAAGAATGCCTTGAAATTATAGGACATAAAGAATCTATATTTGTGAAAAATAATTGGTATGAGCCTGATTATACAGCAATTGTTGAAGATTCTGTAAACATCGCTATACAAATTAACGGAAAATTAAGAACTACTATTCAAGTTCCTATTAATACTGAACAGGATACTTTGAAAAAGATCCTAATGAATGACGAAAAAGTAATTAAGTATTTAGAGGATAAAAAAATTGTAAAAGAAATCTTTGTTAAAAATAAAATTTATAATATTGTGGTGAATTAAAAATACAAAACGAAATAGGAGATAGTATTTCCTTTAAAATTATATTCTTTTTAAATATTTGAGGTTTTAATGTTGGATATTAAGTTAATAAGAGAAAATCCGCTTCTTGTTAGACAGGGT
>JAJYOQ010000407.1 GCA_021796135.1 Bacteroidota bacterium | reverse complement strand
AAAGAATTGTCCGGCGGAAAAGAAGCCTTTGAAATCGAGTTTGAAAAGGAAAAATACCTTATTGTTCCTCAATCTGCGATTCTCCTTTTAATTCGTGATGATGTCTTTAATCTCTGAATAATGATGAAGAATATATCCTCGAAATCCTTTATATTATCATCACTTAGACCACCTACCTATTTCAATAATATTTTTTCAACTTTTTACTTTTGCCTTTTTACTTTTAACTTGTTTCTTCTCCGGAATGCAATTTTATCTTCTTTTTCTTATTTTGGTAATACAAATTGAAATTAATACTACGATATATAAAAGGAAATTATTATGACAGCCAATTTTGATATGATTAAAAAAGTTTACTCCGAATATTCGGCTAAACTAGATGAAATTAGAAAAATTCTTAACCGCCCACTGACCTATACAGAGAAAATATTATACACTCATCTTTGGGAAAAAGCTCAAAAAGAATTGTCCGGCGGAAAAGATTATGCTGAACTAGCACCTGATAGAGTTGCAATGCAGGATGCAACAGCTCAAATGGCGCTTCTTCAGTTCATGTCTGCGGGTAGAAAAACTACAGCAGTACCTTCAACAGTGCATTGCGATCATTTAATTCAAGCTCAAGTCGGCGCTGTTGACGATTTAAAAAGAGCTAATTCGGAAAACAAAGAAGTATATGATTTCCTTGAAAGTATTTCGCAAAAATTTGGAATCGGATTCTGGAAACCCGGAGCTGGAATAATTCATCAGGTTGTTTTGGAAAATTATGCTTTCCCAGGCGGAATGATGATAGGAACGGATTCTCATACTCCAAATGCAGGGGGACTTGGAATGATTGCAATCGGAGTCGGAGGTGCTGATGCTGTTGATGTTATGGCTGGTATGCCTTGGGAATTAAAATGGCCTAAACTTATTGGTATTAAATTAACGGGCAAACTAAACGGGTGGGTTTCTGCTAAAGATGTTATACTTAAAGTTGCCGGAATCCTGACGGTTAAAGGCGGTACTGGTGCAATAGTTGAATATTTTGGTGACGGAGCATCTTCAATTTCTTGTACTGGTAAAGGAACTATTTGTAATATGGGCGCGGAGATCGGTGCTACGACTTCTTTATTCCCATATGATGAAAAAATGTCTTCTTATCTGAAAAGCACAAATCGAAGCGATGTAGCAGCTTTAGCTGACACTATAATGGATAATTTAACCGCTGATAAAGAAGTCCTTGAAAATCCAGGGAAGTACTTTGATAGTGTTATTGAAATTAACTTAAATGAATTAGAACCTCACCTTAATGGTCCGTTTACCCCTGATAAAGCATGGCCTATTTCTAAATTAAAAGAAGCAGTTAAAGAAAATAATTATCCGGATAAAATTAAAGTTGCATTAATCGGCAGCTGCACAAATTCAAGCTATGAGGATATTGACCGCTCTGCAAGTATTGCGCGACAGGCATTAGCCAAGGGTTTAAAAGCAAAATCCGGTTTTACTATTACTCCGGGATCAGAGCAGGTTAGGGCTACAATTGACCGAGACGGTCAATTACAAACTTTAAAAGATTTTGGCGGGGTAATTTTAGCAAATGCTTGCGGTCCTTGTATCGGTATGTGGAAAAGGATGGATGTACCTACCGGTGAAAAAAATACTATTGTAACTTCCTTTAATAGAAATTTTGCAAAACGGAACGATGGTAATCCTGAAACTCTTGCTTTTGTTGCCAGTCCTGAAATAACAACCGCTCTTGCAATAGCTGGAAGCCTTTCCTTTAATCCCCTTACTGATGAACTTGTAAATGATAAAGGACAAAAGGTAAAGCTAGATCCTCCGAAAGGTGATGAACTTCCTTCAAAAGGATTTATAAAAGATGAGAAAGGATTTTTAGCACCTGCAAAAGACGGTTCCGGTATCGAAGTAAAAGTTAATCCGCAAAGTGAAAGGTTACAGATTCTTCGACCATTTGAGCCATGGAATGGGAAAGATTTACATGATTTGGCTGTTCTTCTAAAAGCTAAAGGTAAATGTACAACCGATCATATTTCAATGGCTGGACCCTGGTTAAAATATCGCGGTCATCTAGATAATATATCCAATAATATGTTTATCGGAGCAATTAACGCCTTTACCGGCGACCCCGGAAAAGTTAAAAATATTTTTACCGGAGAATATAAATCTGTACCTGAAGTTGCCCGTGAATATAAGAAGCAAAGTACAGGATGGGTTGTAATAGGTGATGAGAATTACGGTGAGGGATCGAGTCGTGAGCATGCGGCAATGGAACCAAGATTTCTTGGAGGTAAGGCAATTATTGTAAAAAGTTTCGCAAGAATCCACGAAACTAATTTGAAAAAACAAGGAATGCTCCCGCTTACTTTTGCTAATCCTAATGATTATGAGAAAATTAAAGAAGGCGATAAAGTTAATATTATCGGCTTAACTAATTTTGTTCCCGGAAAACAACTGACGCTTTTAATCAAGCATTCTGATGGTTCTGAAGATTCTATATTACTCAACCATACTTTTAATGATGCGCAGATCAAGTGGTTCAAAGCCGGAAGCGCTCTTAACTTAATAGCTCAAGCAAATAAATAAATATTTTTTAATTTTGATAAAATATTTAAGCGCCGCTTTCTTGAATAAAATGTTAAAGCGGCGTTATTTATTTTTATAAACAATACAAATGATTTTTCTTAATCCAGCAGTATTATTTGGACTTTTAGCCGCTTCAATTCCGGTTTTAATTCACCTTCTCAATTTGCGCAAGTTAAAGCGTATTGACTTCAGCACGCTTACATTTTTGAAAGAACTCCAAAAAAACAAAATTAGAAAAATTAAGCTAAAACAATGGCTTCTTTTGGCACTCAGGGTTTTAATAATTCTATTTCTGGTGACAGCTTTTGCCCGTCCTACTTTAAAAGGTGTAGCAATAGGCGGCACGACTTCAGCTGCTAAAACAACGGCTGTTTTTATCCTTGATAATACTGCTAGTATGTCTGTAGTCGATAGTAAGGGATCCTATCTTAATCAGGCTAAAGCTATAATCAAAGAAATTTTAAGTCAGTTGCAGCAAGGAGATGAAACTGCTCTAGTTTTAATTGGAAATCCTAATAATAAAGATATTAAAACAACAAGTAACTTAGCGGATTTCCAAAAACAAGTTGACGAAGTACGTATATCGGATGTTAGCGGATATATAAACAACGCCATGATAAAAGCTGCAAAGGTTTTATCTCGATCAAATAATTTCAATAAAGAGATTTATCTTCTAACTGATTTTCAAGAGGGTCGTCTTGCAGAACAAAACTCACTTTCTGATTTAGGTCAAATATTAAATGATAAGGTAAGAATATACTCAATCCCTTTAGAAATTGACTCCCGCAATTTTTCAGGCAAAAAAGTATTTAATGTCGGGATCGATAGTATTAAATTAAATACTCAGATTTTTGAAAGTGATAAACCGCTTGACTTTAGCGTTACAGTAACAAATTATTCTTCATTTCCGGTTAATAATTTAGTTGTATCTCTATTTATTGAGGGCGAAAGAAGCTCACAACAAAGCGTTTCAATCGGTCCGGGTGATTCGAAAGTAATATCACTTCAAGCACAGGCAAAGCAAACAGGTTATATTAATGCATATGCTGAAATTGAAGATGATGAAATTCTTCAGGATAATCGACGTTATATTAATTTTTATATTCCCAAGGAAGTCCCAGTAATCCTTTTTACTGATGATCCATCCGATGCCCGGTTTGTCGATCTTGCTCTATCTGCTGCCGGGAATGGGCAAACGATAGAAGTTACTGAAAAAAATCTAAGTCAGTTAAATTCAACTAATCTGTCTCCCTTTAGTTTATTGGTAATTATTGGATCTGAAAATACTTCTTCTTATAATAATCTAAATTCCTATATTACCAACGGCGGGAGTGTCCTTCTAATGCCGGGTTCAAAATCTACGCTTCAAAATTTCAAAGCGATAACAAAAGCAATTGCACTCCCTTCGCCAAAAGGTTCAGTCGGGAAAGCAAATGATTTATCTAATCCTATATATTTTGATAAAGAAGATTTTGCTCATCCTTTATTTCAGGATATTTTCAACGGAAACCAGCTTAAAAGCATAGAGTCACCGCAGATTTATTACCATTTTGATTTAACCACAGAAGGAAAAGGAGTAAACATAATTTCATTGATGGACGGTTCTTCATTTTTAGGTGAATATCAGCTTGGGAAGGGAAAAGTATTTCTTTTCAATACTGCGCCAATTTTAAGCTGGAGCAATTTCCCTTTGAAAAATCTTTTTGCTCCTTTAATTACTAAGTCAATATTC
>JAJYOQ010000406.1 GCA_021796135.1 Bacteroidota bacterium | reverse complement strand
CAGCCATGGGAAAGAGAAAAACTATGCCGACAAGGATTATCAGCAAATACCTTGATTTTTTATATATCATTTTAAACTCCTATATTTTTTCTATTTGCTGTCAAATTGTTTTAGTATTCTAATCGAATTCCAAGTCTAATTTGACGTGGAGTGCCATATAGACCTGCATAATTTATGTTGATAGCCTGATACAGATTTGCAAATTGCTGACCGTAAGCCTGAACTTGCTTGTATCCGGTTAAATTAGGATCTGTAAGATACCCGTTTGTAGTTGCAGACCCGGTTGATGAGAATACATCTGTAACATTTTGTGTATTCAATAAATTGACTACCTGGATAAAAATGTTAGCTGACAACTGATCGGACAAATTAACTGTCTTGTCCAATCTTAGGTCAAGCTGAAATGTAGAAGGAGTTACAGACGAATTAAGAGCCTCTAGGGCTACTCTATTTCTTGTATCAAAGATCTGGGCTGCATTTGGAGTACTTGTTCCAGGCGTCTTTTCATTCCCAAGAGTATAAGGATGACCGCTAGCAAAAGTAATTAAAAGTGACGCACCGAATTGCTGCAATATTTCAGGGCCATCGTTTTTAGCAAATCTATAGTCTATGTTAAGATTGCCGCTAACTGAATGATTAAATGAGAGAGGTGCAATATAAGTAGGAACGTACAAATAATTATTAATAGGGTTACCATATTCACCGGCATCCGAATAAGGATTATCACCGGTACCTTGAGCATTTTGATAGGAGATAGAACCATTAACCTGGAATCTTTCAGTTCTTCTCATTTGGAAAGAAACTTCAATTCCTTCGGTAGTAGCATAGTCACCATTTGTTAAAATGCTATATGGTCTCCAACCGGTAGTAGGATCAACCTGCTGAACACCAAATACTACCTGATTGGCAATATCTTTGTAATAAGCGGTTATATCAAAAGATGCAAAAGAAGCGATCTGTTGAGTAAAACCAACTTCAAATTGAGTTGTCCTTGTAGGTCTAACATCCAAGCCGATAGGAGTAGCATTGAAGAATCCGTTGTTTGGATTCATCCAGTAACCTAACTGATATGGACCTTCATATAATGTATTCAAACTCGGCTGCTGAACAAATTTTCCATACTGAGCATGAAAAACTGTTTGATCAGTAATCGGGAATGAGAATCCTAATCTTGGGCTTAAAGCAGTAAAAGCAGGAACTTTTACTAACTGTGATGGAGTGCTAACGTTACCGCTAGAAGCATCAAAAGCATAATTAGGATGATAAGGATCTTTGAAAGTTGTATTATCTGTGTTTATATAGTCAAATCTTAATCCAGCATTAACAATTAAATTTTTATATTCTAATCTATCCTGGACATAAGCGCCGGCGAAGATAGGTCTTTTAGGAGCGACTTTTCCGGTGGCATAATTAGTAGTACCTGAATATGCATTACCATTAACATCATAACCATAATTATTAACACCGCGTTTGATAAGCATAGCTACAAATGCAGGTGAAGATGTTGATGTCACACCGGTAGAGTTCATTAATGCCGAAATATTAGTATTAACGCCAGTAGGAGTATAATCACTGAAAGACATTAATTGAATTTCACCACCGATTTTTAGACTATTTTCTTTGTTTAATTCATCTGATAACGATGCACTTATATCAAAGTTTGAATTCTGATATTTGTTAAAGTTAGCAACTGCATAATTGCCAGACTCTATTAAAGGGGTGTTAGGAGATGCAAATGAGAAAGAAGAAAAAAGATTATAAGGAACAGGGACTGCATATCTACCAGTAGTGCTACCTTGAGATAAGCGATACCACGGTACTTTTGCAGCAGTATTTGCAACGCTATCACCATAAGCCGCAAAATTATCACCTAATTGCGGATCATAGGTTTTACCTTGGTTAAAAATATAATGAGCATTTAGTTCGACATAAGCAGTAGAGCTAAGAATTTGTGTTGCTTTAATACCGAAGTCTCCATTATATGTATCTTGAATAGGCAAACGGTTTTGATCAAACATAGTATAAATACCGCCGCCGATTCTTTGGCTATTTGAAGAGTAAGTTCCCAGAAGACGGATAATAGTAGGGTTATAATCAAAAGTAAGAGTAGCTGCGCCATTATATTGATTTGTATTATTGCCAGGTACAGGACCGCCCGGGAAGTTTAGCTTTAAGGTATCGTGAGTAGCACTAGAAGCAGCATCACCTACAACACCAAAATTAAATCCATTCACTTGCTGAGGATTTGGATCTGCTTGTGCAAGATTTTCCAATAATGCGAAAATTTTAATATGGTCGCCAACTAACGGACCGCTAATGCTTCCGACAACATCATTATATCCATAAGAATAAGCGCCGAGATGCTGGACACCATTATATCTATTTTTGCTGCTCTTAAAAGTCCAGTTGTCGGTAATATATTGTAAACTTGCTTTAAGAGAAGGACCGCCGGATTTTAGTTCAGCACGGACAATACCAGCATTAGCGCCGCCGAATTCAGCAGTGTAACCGCCGGCTTGAACCTGAATTTCTTCAATAGCATCCTGAGGTAAAGTAACCTGACGATTTCCGGAAAATGCACTTGTTATGTTAGAGCCTTCAAGGTAGTAACCGACTTCATCCTGGCGACCGCCGCGAACGTAGATAGTACCTTCCTGAAGAATAACACCCGGAGTAAGAGAGATAATATTGTCGACTCCACGAATCGGCAATGCATCGATCTCAGCATTGGTAGTTGTACGAATAGCATTCGTATTACTTTTATTAACCAATGGTCTTTGAGCAACGATTTGAACTTCGCCAACCGTTACGCCTGTAGCCGGTAATTTGAAGTTTAATTCAGTTGCGAGGTCAGAATTAACACGAACATTTGAAATAGTAACAGTCTTATAGCCAAGATAAGTGGCTTTAACTGTATAAACGCCTGCATCGAGGAAGTTAATGGTATAATCTCCGTTAACATCCGTAGCAGCGCCCAAAGAAGTCCCAACTACTAAGACGTTGGCACCTATTAGTGGTTCTCCAGTTTGGAGATCTATAACTTTACCTTTGATTCTTCCGGCTGTACCTGCGAATAACATCACTGGTATTAACAACAGGAAAAAAACGACGGTAATCTTTGGCTTCATATCGCTTCTCCTATATAATGAATTGTTTTGTTACTGGTTGATTATTTAATTGTAACTAGTGGGCAAAAAAATAGAAAGTTAATTGGAAAACAGTGCCATTTTTATGTAAAGAATTGTAAAATATTGTCACAAACTGGCTTATTTTTGAATAAAATTTAGGTTTACGACTCAAATCTATAAAAAAATTATTGATGAACGGTTTTTTTGAGACAAATAAAAGAAATATAAAAATTGATTTTTTTTCAAAATTAATTTAATAATTTGATAATATTATGAACACTTATCCAATAATTTTATAACCTATTCCATGCACTGTTAAAATGTTTTTGGGGCGATTTGGGTTCTCTTCTATTTTTTGTCGGAGTTTAACAATAAAGTTATCAATAGTCCTGGTAGTAGGGCTTTCATCAAAGCCCCAGATAATTCTTAAAATTTCATCTCGACTGACAGTGAAGTTCTTTTTTTCATAAAGCAGTTTAAGAATTTCAAATTCTTTATGAGACATAGGGACAGCGCCATTAGCATCGAAGGCATTATAAGTAGCAAAATTAACAGTAACCT
Source organism: Bacteroidota bacterium (assembly GCA_021796135.1). The sequence continues at coordinate 630 of JAJYOQ010000406.1, read as the reverse complement.
TACCCAACTTAATTTCCTTATTCATTTGTTTTTCATTTGCAGCATTATGACTTCCTCTTCTTCTAGAAACAGCTTTAACTCTAGCAATTAGTTCCCTTATACTAAAAGGTTTTGTCATATAGTCGTCAGCTCCAAGTTCCAATCCAAGCACCCTATCAATTTCTTCTCCCTTTGCAGTTGTCAAAATTATAGGAATTTCGTTTCCTGATTTACGTAATGATTTACATATTTCAAATCCTGTCATATGGGGCAGCATCACATCTAATAGAACGAGGTCATATTTATTTTCATTAATTTTATTAAATCCTTCCAATCCGTCTCTGCAGCTTTCCGTAGTAAATCCTTCTCCTTCGAGGTTATCTTTTAAGATTGTTATCATATTAAGATCATCTTCAACAATTAAAATATGTGCCATTATTTGTTCCTTTAATATTTTTAAAATTTACATGACAACTAGTTAATAGGAAATTTCAGAGTAAAGCAGCTTCCTTTTCCTTCGCTGCTTTCAACCAAAATTTTACCATTATGCGCCTTCATAATTTCTTTGGCAATCGAAAGTCCTAATCCGGTACCTTTGATAAGGTTAAGAGAATCATTTGTAATTCTATAATACTTTTCGAATATTCCTGC
>JAJYOQ010000405.1 GCA_021796135.1 Bacteroidota bacterium | reverse complement strand
AACAATATCAGGCACTATCAGAGCTGCAGTGAATTTTCTATTTTCTCCTATGACGATAATATTCTTAATGAACCAAGATTCTTTCATTTTATTTTCGATTGGAAGAGGAGCTACAAACTTTCCCCCCGAGGTTTTGAATATTTCTTTTGCTCGATCAGTTATTCTTAAAAATCTTCCTTCAACCATTTCTCCTATATCACCTGTGTGAAACCAGCCATCCTCATCAAAGGCTTCTTTAGTCAGTTCAGGTTTGTTATAATAACCTTTTGAGACATTGGGTCCTCTTGCATATATTTCGCCGCTCTCAGAAATTTTAATTTCGACATCCGGAATAGGCATACCGACAGAGCCCAGATAATAGCCGCCTTCAGTGAAACGGTTACACGTAAGAACCGGAGAAGTCTCAGTAAGACCGTAGCCTTCCATAACAGGAATTCCGGCTGCCGTGAATATCCTTGCAAGCCGCGGCTGCAGGGATGCTGCACCGCTTATTATTCCCAGAACCTCACCGCCTAGCGCTGCTTTCCATTTATTAAAAACTATTTCACGGGCAGCTTTTAATCTAATATTATAAAAGAAATTATTTTTACCCATGGGATCAAAATGGTTTGCAAGATTTACTGCCCAGCCGAAAATTGATTTTTTCAGACCTTTTAATTCCCTGCCCTTTGACATAATTACTTCAAATATTTTTTCAAGCAAACGCGGTACAGTAGTAAAATAATTTGGTTTAATTTCCAATAAATTTTCGGCAACTTTGTCAATACTCTCGGCGAAATAAATTGCTCCGCCTATAGATAAATAGAAGTATACGGCAGTTCGTTCAAAGATGTGACATATAGGAAGAAAACTTATCATTCTATGCGAAAAATTGATTGGGATTATTTTGTGTAAAGAAAGGATATTACTTAAAATATTAAGGTGAGTTAACATAACTCCTTTAGGTACACCGGTAGTACCCGAAGTATAAATTATAGTGGCTAAGTCCTGTTCGGTTAATGATTCTTCAATCAATTTCAATTCATTGAGCAATGAAGTATCGGAATCAGCTGAGATTTCGCTCCAATGTTTTGCACCGGAGATTTGATCAAATGTATATATTTCCCGGACAGACTTGGCTTTTGGAATTACTTTTTTTACTTTTTCATATAATTCTTTATCGGCAACAAATACCAGTTTAGCCTGAGCATCATTAAAGATATAGTTATAATCTGTCTCACTCATATTAGGATAGATCGGGACATCTACCCCGCCCATTTGCAGAATTCCTAAATCGACAAAAGTCCACTCAGTACGATTCGGAGAAATAATTGCGAATTTGTCTCCTCTTTGAAATCCCATTTTTAAAAGCCCAAGACTGAATTTGTCCACAATTTCTTTTATCTGAACCGAGCTATATTTGCGCCACACACCCTCTTTTTTATCGCAAAGAGCATCAATTCGGGGAAAGTTTTCAATTTGGTACGGCAAAATATCGATGAGTCTTCTTTTATCAATCACATATTCACCTTTATTATTTTTATTATTGAAAGAATTAATCATTTCATTTTATTAAGTCTAATATATTAATCATAAATAAAAGAAACAAGCGAATTTTCGCTATTGACGATATTTTGCTATTTTTTATTTTACTTTTTAATATATTGCAATTCAAAATAAAAGATAGTTGGATTCAAAATGGCTAAAGGTAACTATATAAAATTGATTTTTGGATTGAAGCTTAAACAAATCAGGCAGGATAAAAAATTATCATTGTCGGATTTATCTTCACTTAGCGGTTTATCTATTTCTTACCTTAACGAAATTGAAGGCGGTAAGAAATATCCAAAGACAGATAAGATCTCTGATTTGGCTAAAGCATTAGGGGTATCTTATGATAATATGGTTTCCTTAAAACTTATGAGAAACTTAATGCCCATTGAGGAATTTTTAGAATCTAATATTTTAGATCAGCTTCCGCTTGATCACTATGGGATAGATATAAATAAATTGATACTTCTCATGGCAAACTCTTCACTTCAACTTAGTGCTCTAATTGCTGCTTTTATTGAAACAGCTCAAAACTCAGAACTTAAACAAAATAACTTCAGTAGAACCGCTTTACGGACTTATAAAGAATTCAATGACAATTATTTCGAGGATATAGAAAACTCAGCATTAAAATTCTTAAAAGAATATAGATTAGGAAAGTCTCACCGCATCGAATTCAGTCAGCTAAAATCTATCCTGCAGTCAAAATATAAATATGAAGTAGATGAAACATCGCTCAATAATTATCAAGAGCTAAATGAGATGAGGGCGGTAGTATTGAAAGGGAAAACAAATAAGCTTTTATTAAATAATAAGCTTTCCGAAGCACAAAAAGCATTTGTAGCAGGGAAAGAGCTTGCCTACAATTATTTAGGAATTAAAGACCGAAGTTTTATATACTCCAGTATGAGATTGAATACTTTTGACCATCTGTTAAATTATTTTAAGGCATCTTATTTTTCTACAGCTCTGCTAATAAATAAAAATTTATTTATCGATGATTTACGAAAATTATTCTCTGACAATAAATGGGATAATAAATTGTTTTTATTATTAGCTAATAAATATAATGCCACAACTGAAATGTTTTTCCAGAGGATAACAAACCTTTCTACAAAATATTTCGGTTTACATAAAATTTTCTTTTTACGATTTAATTATGATACTAAATTAAAAGAATATACTCCTACAAATGAATTAAGATTAAATACGCGGAGAAATCCCGGGGCTTATCAGGCTAATGAACATTATTGCAGAAGATGGATTTCATTTGAGACTATAAATAAAATAGAATCTGAACTAAGCCGAAGTAAAAATTTTAATGGACGCATTTCCGGGATTCTCCATTCAAAATTTGACGGATCTAAGGACGAATACATTTGCTTTTCCATAGCTCAAAAAGGAAATCTGCAAAAGGATTTATTATCGAGTCTAACTGTTGGTTTTCAATTAGATGATACATTGAAACAAAAGATAAAGTTTTGTGATGACCCTAATATCCCTGTTAAAATAGTAAACGACACCTGTGAAAAATGTTTAATAACAAATTGTAAAGAAAGAGTTGCTCCTCCGAATACTGCTGAACGGATCGCAAAATATAATAGTATCGAGAAAGCATTGGTGAGATTAGAAGAAGAATATACATATTGATTTTATTTAATTTGGACTTTATGATTCAATAAAATATTGTTAATTTTATTATGCGGATTAGGTACATTACATTTTCGAATAAATTATCAGGAGAAATATGAAAATTCTAACCAGGACTTTAATAGTTTTAGTCGTATTTATTTTACTATTTTTTATTTTTCTTTATTCAGGGGTATATAATATTGGCGCTACGTCACCCCACAACAAATTAACACTCTGGGTTATTTCAAGATTAAAAGATAATTCAATTGAACATTACTCAAGTGATATAAAAGTACCTAATCTTGATGATACATCGATGACGGTAACAGGATTTGTGCATTACAGAGAAATGTGTGTTGGATGCCATGGCGCACCTGGAATTAAGCAAAATGAAATAGGAGAAGGATTATATCCAAAGCCGCCTAGACTATATAAATCTATAGTCGATTTAACCCCGCAAGAGCTTTTCTGGATAACTAAAAATGGAATAAAAATGACTGGAATGCCTGCATTCGCACCAACACATTCAGATAAAATGATTTGGAATATTGTGGCATTTATGAGACTATTACCCAAAATGTCTGCTGCAGATTATAAATCTTATCAAATTAAGAATAAATTAAGGTATGCTGAATAAATCATCTTTTATTACTCATTATATCGAGGCAGGCAAAAGCTAAATGTGCTGCCGGAATTTACTTTACTAGATATTGACAATTTACTTGAATTCCGTTCGATAAACTCTTTTACAAGAAGAAGACCTAGCCCCGTTCCATATTCTTTATCAGTACCGGGAGTCGAATGAATTTTATTATTATTTAAATTTTCAATATCAGGTTCATAAATACCAATCCCATTATCTTCAATAGATATTTTAACTGCCCTATCACCAGTTTCATTTTGAATTTCTTCTGCGGAAATCTTTACATCCCCGCCCTTTCTGGTAAATTTAATCCCATTAGAAACTAAATTTTGAATTATTGAATTTAGCATGTCTTCATCAGCAAAAACATTTATGTCATTATCGATATTTAACATAAGATTGATTCCCTTTTTCATTGCATTCCCCTTAATTAAGTTAATGCTGGATTTTACCAACTTACTTAAGTTTATTATTTTGGGGTTAAATTCAATTCGACCCATCTGAATACGGGAAAATTGA
>JAJYOQ010000404.1 GCA_021796135.1 Bacteroidota bacterium | reverse complement strand
TTCAACGACGTTGAAAAGTGTGGAGTGGAATAACACGACGCTCATGCGCTCAAACCTTCAAGAAGAGATAGTGAAATTGAAACAGCAGCCCGGTAAAAATATCTCAATAGGCAGTATTAGCATCGCTTCACAACTTACAAAGCTTGGTCTTATAGATGAGTACCACTTTGTTGTTCATCCCATTATTGCGAGAAAGGGACCTCGCTTGTTTGAACTGGAAGGTATGAAAGATAATTTGCAATTGAAGCTTGTCGGATCAAAAACGTTTCACTCCGGAGTTGTTGCACTTCATTACAAAAATAATTAGGAGGATAAATGCAAAAGATAACACCGTTTTTGTGGTTTGATAATAACGCCGAGGAGGCGGTTAATTTTTATACCACACTGTTCAAAAACTCGAAGGAAGGCAGCGCTTCCCACTACGGTGAAGAGGGAGCCAAGGTTTCCGGAAGACCGAAAGGATCGGTTATGACTGTCCCGTTCCAGATTTACGGGCAAGATTTCATTGCGCTAAACGGTGGACCGGTTTTTAAATTTAATCCTTCTGTTTCATTTTTTGTGAACTGCAAGACAGCCGACGAAGTACAAACCCTTTGGGATAAATTATCAGTTGACGGCACAGCGTTAATGCCGTTAGACAAATACCACTTCAGCGAAAAGTATGGATGGATTCAGGATAAGTACGGTGTGTCATGGCAGCTTATTCTATCCATGGGCGAAGTAAAACAAACTATTGTTCCTTCAATGCTGTTTGTTCAAAACGTTTGCGGTAGAGCGGAAGAAGCCATCAAATTTTATACTTCCGTTTTCAGCAATTCGAAACTTCTAACTACTTTCAGATATTCTGCAGGTCAAGAACCGGATAAAGAAGGAACTCTTGCATTCGCTGATTTTATACTTGAAGGACAGATATTTGCCGCAATGGATAGCGCGCACGATCATAAATTCAGTTTCAACGAAGCAATATCGTTCATCGTAAACTGCGAATCCCAGGGAGAGGTTGATTACTTTTGGCAAAAACTGACAGATGGCGGAGAGGAAGTGCAATGCGGCTGGCTGAAAGATAAATTTGGTTTGTCATGGCAGATTGTACCAACTGCTTTGGGCAAGTTGTTAAGCAGTCCGTATCCGGAAGTAACGAACAGAGTAACGGGAGTTATGCTGAAAATGAAAAAACTTGTTGTTGCAGATTTGGAGAAAGCTTACAACGGCAATTAGAATGATCGGTGGTGATTCATCATTTATTTCACTAAATCGAATGCAAGAATTACTTCCATATACTTTATAGTAACACTAGAAAAAGTGTATCAAGCCTTGGGGATAAGAAAGATATATTTATTTTGTTCATTCAATGGAAAAGAATCTGGATGATTTGAAAATATGAATCGATTTAATAGGGTTACTGCAATATTGATACAACTCCAATCTAAGAAAGTTGTAAGAGCAAAGGATATTGCAGATCGTTTCAATATCAGCATAAGAACAGTCTACCGGGATATACAAACTTTGGTAGAAGCCGGAGTGCCGGTCGGTTCTGAAGCAGGCATTGGTTATTATCTTATAGATGGTTACCGTCTCCCTCCTGTAATGTTTTCAAAAGAAGAAGTCACCGCCTTCTTAACAGCTGAAAAGCTAATTGAAAAGTTTACCGATAACTCGATGGATTCAAATTTCAAGTCAGGCATGATGAAAATACGAGCCATTTTAAGAAATTCAGAAAAAGAACTGCTTGAAAGTATTGAAGAGAATATTGAAGTTATCAGAAACAAACCATTTTTAGATAATTCCGGCAATACAAATGGAATTCAAATCCTGATTGAGAGTATATCAGAAAGGAGATCTGTTAATATTCGCTACCACACTTTTTATTCGAACGAAATTAAAGATAGAACTATTGAACCTATCGGTATCTTTTTTTTCCGGTAATTACTGGCATACAATCGCTTTTTGTGAGTTAAGACAGGATTACCGCGATTTTAGATTGGATAGAATATTAAGTATAAGTAAGACCGATAGAATATTTAAAAAAGTACATCCTTCAATTAAAGACTATCTTTATAAAATATCTAAGGAGCAAAACCTGGAAACTGTTGTTATTCGGGTTGATAAAAATATTGTTCAATATTTAAAAGAGCAAAAATATTATAATGGATTTGTTGATGAACAGGAAATCGGAGATTTTGTTCAAATGACTTTTTTAACATCATCTCCCAATTATTTTGTACGCTGGTATTTAATGTTTGCTGATAAAGCTGAAATAGTTTCGCCCGAACCATTAAAAATAATGTTACGTGAAAAATTACTTGAAATAAACCGAAGCAATTTTTAAAAAGTAAAATTTTTAAATTTCATAAAAATGATGCTGACATACAGTTGTCAAAGTCTGATATTATCTTTGTTAAGAAGTTTTTTTCCTAAATCAAAAAGGAGCTATTATGTCATTAATAAAAATTTTCTCGAAGGAATTAGAACAGGAATCAGTATCAACCCGGAAAATGCTTAAAATAGTGCCGGATGATAAGTATGATTGGAGACCCCATCCGAAAAGCATGACGATAAGGGCGTTGACAACTCATATTGCTGAAATCCCGGGCTGGATAGAACATGGCATTACTAATGATGGATTAGATTTTGCCGCAACTCCCTATAATCCAAAAGTTATTAATAACACAAAAGACTTATTGGAATTATTTGAAGAATCTGTTGCTAAAAGTAAAGCTCAGTTAATTGAGGAAAATGAAGATAAATTAAACGGAAGATGGGTTATGAGAAATGGTGATGCTGTACTTTTGAATCTTTCAAAGGCAGAAGTTATCCGGCATTCTTTGAGTCAGTTGATTCACCACAGAGCCCAGTTAGGCGTTTATCTACGGTTGCTCGATATCCCGATCCCCGGGGTTTATGGACCAAGCGCTGATGAAATGAACCATTGATTGGTTCTTCCAGTGTTATAATTTCATATAAACTCGGAACAGTAAAAAGGTAAATGAAAGTTAAGTATGATTAACATAGATGTTTTACGTCAGTTAGCATTGTCGTTCCCGGATGCAACCGAGGCACCTCACTTCGATAAAATATCTTTCAGAGTGAAAAAGAAAATATTTGCGACTCTCGACGAAAACACCGGTCAAGCTTCGCTGAAATTAACCCCGCTTGATCAGTCTGTCTTTTGTGCTTTTGATAATTCAATTGTGTATCCGGCTAACGGTGCATGGGGTACACATGGCTGGACTATCTTTGAATTAAATAAAGTTAACAAGGGAATGATTAGGGATGCGCTTAAAATTGCTTACCGCGGAGTTGCATCAAAAAAAAGTAATTCTTAATCCGTATTAATTAATTGGCAGAAAGTGAAAAAGTCTGTCACAATCTTTTTCACTTCCGCCAATATTAAAAATACTGCCTGTTCCTGCTAATGTTCAATCCCTCACAAGTTTAATATCAAAACGGCTGCTTTTAATTGAAATAAAACAGAAAACTATGCCGAACAAAATCTGAAAGAATGATGCGATATAGAATTGCGTTATACCATTCATTAGATCAGTGATAACAATCAGAACCTTGAGAACGTTTATCAGTTCGTATGTCGAAAGCAGAACAAGAAAACCGCTCAAAAGCTGTCTGCTGCTTAGTTGGTCAATTAATCTTGAAATAATCATCATGAAAATAATTAAATGACCAATTGAACCGGTAAGATGAAGCGCGTTATTGCTCTCTTTTATGAACCAGACAAAGATTAATAAGAAAATGAGGGCAAAAGGAAGCCATAATAATTTTTTAGGACGCAGTGAACCAATCTGCATTAACATTAAAAATGGTGCAGTAAATGGAGCAGTTAATCTCAAAACAAATCCCAAAAGCAGCACAACCGGATCAGCAACAGCAAGAACGAGAAAAAAATAAAAGTAATCTGTTTTATATTGCTTTATCGCCGGAAATAGCCAAACGATTATGGATATTATGCTTATTACTTTTGCAACTATCATTTTACAAAAATTAAAAACACCATGGCGGACAGTCTACGCTATATTCGAGCGTGCTCATGCCGTGTGTTACGGTTAAATGTTTTTTCCTAAGTTCGACTTTAATTGTTGTGTCCTTACTCGCTTTTAATAATTCAACAACCTTTGATTTGCTAAATACGTGAAAAACTGTTGTAGAGTCAACAGTTGTTTTCGCGGGATACAAAACCTTCCGCTTATCACCTAAAATGTAGAGTTGTTTTTTCAGAATGTTTAGCATTACCGTATTCGAGCTTCCGCCGATAATCTGTGTGAACTCTTTTACGCTCATTTTGGATGAAACAAGAACACTGCCAAATAAACGGTC
>JAJYOQ010000403.1 GCA_021796135.1 Bacteroidota bacterium | reverse complement strand
GCAAGATATTTTAAGGAAAAGAAAATTAGAGCATACTCACAGTTGAATTGTGAGTATGCAAAAAAAATAATTGACACCTTGTAGTATAATTTATTCTTTGCTGGATAATGATTTCATCATAGACTTCAAAGTGTTGAATAATGTTGTTGCATTGCCATAAAGTTCTTGATTAGCACTTACCGTTTTAAGCATTATTTCCATATTCATTGTAGAGATAACAGTATTACCATTGTTTTCGTAAATTACCAATTTACAGGGCATGAAGATTGAAAAGTTGGGATAATCAGTAAGCATAAGCGAAACGGTTTTTGCCTGGCAAATTTCGTAAATGAAAACCTTTCTATTTATTGGAAAGCCTTTACTCTCAACAATTTCATGATAGTTATAAGTTTTAAGTAATGCAAATTTATAATTATCGCATGCTTGTTGAACCTTGTTTGCAATTATTTCAATCGGTTGATCTGTTACTATTTGATGAGTAAACATATCAATCATTTTTGTGGGCGAAATAAATGCTTCCATTATTTTATGTAACATAATTATCCTTTTAGAATGTTATTACTTTATCAGATTCGATTGTCCATTGAGTTAGCTCTGCCATTGCGCTGATTTGCGCGCCTTCAATCAATTGAAGATTTTTAATTAAACTATATTTTGCTGTCCATAACCCCCAACATGTGGCCGTAAATAGAAATGCATAAACTTTCCGTGCATTCGGCTCAGGAGGATAAATTGAAGGAGCTAACTTAAAAAACTGTCTACTTTTTGGAAAAGATTAGTAGAGAGGTAAAGAGACATGCTCATTTTTCAATGAAGCTAGCTTTGTAGGATAATTATGTTGGAATGCTAAAGCAAATATCTGCTAAAAATTATATGTTAAAGGTATAATATGAAAAAATGGTCGCTCTAAATGGAGAACGAACCGATACAGTTGTTATTCCTTATTGCAACTTTTTTAAGCGTCAGCGGAATAATCATCATTATATACGCAAGAGATATTGTTGGTATAGCCAACAGATTATTTATTCTAATCCTTATTTTAGTTTTAGGATATCTTGTGTCGCATAGCGTGCATTTCCTTTTTATGTACAACAAGGACGTTACCATTCTTGATATTTCATGTCACTCTTTTTTATTACTTATAATCGTCACATTAACATTTTTTACATGGAACTACCCGAAACCACAACAAATGGGATTAGTTAAGACAATTATCATACTCTTTCCATCATTGCTATTACTAATTCTGCTATGGACCGGCGCTCTAATCAGTGCATCTCACGCACACCATGGAATGTTCGAAGCTCATTATAATAAAATGTATCCTTTTTATTTATTCTGGTATCTGTGTCTAATCCTAACAAATATTTACTGGGTATATAACAAAAGAAGTTCGGAAACAAATCAGCAAATCCGTTCTCAGCTATTGTTGTTTCTTTTAGGAATGATCATAACAAATTTCACCACATTCATGGTCGGTTTATTTCTGCCGTGGATAGTAGGATTCTATTTCCTTGTTGAGATGAGTCCATTTGCATTTCTAGTCGGAGTTATTTTATTCACAGCAATTGCTATAGGTAAATACAATATGTTCCCGGCGGCCCTAAATAAAGTGAATAGTTTTACAATAAAGAGAAAAATGTTCTTCAGCTCGTTAATTATTGTTCCCATAATTATTCTTGTAATTCAGATACCTCTAGGCAGACTCATATTTAATATAGGCACGAGCACAGAACTAACTCGTTATTTTTTCATTAGTTTATTCGTCGGGATAATAGTGAGTATCAGCATTACGTTTATAATTTTACAGGTTATTTCGAATCCATTAAATAGGCTTAAAGAGAGAGTGGTTGATATTGAAAAAGGAAATTATGGCATTCAAATTGAGTACTCTTCTAACGATGAAATTGGAGAGCTTTCGACGGCATTTAATCACATGTCGAAAACGTTAAAAGAGAATTCTGCCGATTTACAAATAAAAGAGAATAGGATTTCGCTATTATTAAGCGCGTTCGAAAATGCTACAGCGGCTATTGCAATCCTTAACTCGAATTACTTAGTCATAGAATCGAATAATAGATTTTGTAATCTTGTTAAAAAAAATAAAAATGATGTCTTAGGGGAACGGATTCTAGAATTACAATTCTCCGATAATGCAAAATATTATAACGACCTAATTACTTCATTGAGTAAAAATGAGAGGTTTAGCGGAGAGTTAGAAACTATTGATTCAGACGGGGAGAGAAAGCATTTGCTAATTTCTGCAACGTATGTTACTATCAATAATGAGGCGTTCTCAGGCTACCTTTTTGTTGAACTTGATATTACCGACAGAAAGAAACTGGAACAGCAATTAGCCCAATCTGAAAAACTGGCTGCGCTTGGACAGATGTCGGCTATATTGGCTCATGAGATAAAAACACCATTGACATCAATAAAGTTAAATACGGATATGCTGAGTGAATCATTGAAGTTGAGCAATGAAGATCAAAGTTCATTCAATATTATTTCGAAAGAAATAAATAGAATGAATAATCTTGTAAAGGAAGTTTTACAGTTCTCAAGACAAATAGACCTAGACTATTCAAATGAAAATATTAGTGATATTATTGAAAGCATACTGTTAGAAACTCATAATAGGACGGTTCTGAAAAAGATATCCGTAGTGAATAAAGTAGAATCGCAGCAATTAGAAATTGACCCGGGAAAAATTAAACAGGTTCTTTTGAATATGATTGATAATTCGATTGAATCGATGGAAACGGGCGGAGTGATAGAAATATCTACTAAGAAAAATTTAGAAACGAATGAATTGTCCATTTTCATTAAAGATAATGGCAACGGAGTATCCGGTGGTGAAAAAATCTTTGAGCCTTTCTTTACAACCAAAACTTCCGGAACCGGTCTGGGATTATCAATCTCACAAAAGATCATTGAGCAGCATAAAGGAGCTCTGAAGTTAATATCATCTAAGCTGGGCGAGACAATATTTGAAATTGTATTACCATTAAACAAGAATTAAGAAGAAGTACTATGGAAAAAATTTTAGTAATTGATGATGATGATTCTATTAGACAGACACTTACTAATCTATTAACCCGTCTTAATTATAAAGTTTTATCGGCGCCGGATGGAAGAACGGGTGTTGATATTGCAATGAAGGAACATCCCGATCTTGTGATATCGGATGTAAGGATGCCGCACTTAGGCGGCATTGAAGTATTAGAACAATTACAAAAGCATGATTCTCAAATGCGGGTAATAATCATCACCGCGCATGATGACATGTCAACTACAGTTCAGGCCATGCAAAAAGGCGCATATGATTTTATCGAAAAACCAATTGAGATGGAAAGATTGAAAGTTTCAATCAAGCGTGCTTTGGAAAATAAAAAACTAAGCGAGAGAATCGAAGCAATTATTTCCGATAAAGCAGATTCAAATCGATATCAAAATATAATTATAGGTAAATCGCAAATAATGAGGGAAGTATATAAAAAAATTGGGCAGGTCTCTGCAAACCGAGTGACCGTTTTAATCCAGGGTGAGAGTGGGACAGGAAAAGAATTGGTTGCTAAATCCATTCACTACGGCGGAATCACAAAAGAATTTCCATTTGTGGCGGTCAATTGCACTGCTATTACAGAGTCGTTGTTGGAAAGCGAATTATTCGGTCACGAGAAAGGCGCGTTTACCGGTGCCGATAGAATGAAAAAAGGGAAATTTGAATTAGCCGGTGAAGGAACAATCTTCTTAGATGAAATTTCAGAAATGTCTCCAAACCTTCAAGTGAAACTCTTGCGAGTTCTGCAAGAAAAAGAATTTGAAAGAGTCGGGGGTGAAAGTATAATACCCATGAAAGCAAGAATAATAACCGCAACAAATAAAGATTTAGAAATTCTTGTAAAACAAGAAAAGTTCAGAGAAGATTTGTATTTCAGATCGAAAGTTGTGAGTATAGATCTTCCTCCATTACGTGAACGAAAAGATGATATACCTATTTTGGTTACACATTTCTTAAACAAGCTAAATGCAGATCTACATAAAAATGTGACGAAGGTCCCGAGCGATGTTATGGAATATCTCAAGAGTTATGATTGGGTGGGAAACGTTAGAGAGCTGGAGAATACACTTATGCAAGCTCTTGTTTTAACAAACGGAGATGTATTGATTAGAGAAAATATTTTGATCAGAAGTTCTGTGAATTTTCAAACCGATTATAAGCCAGGAAGAATTAGTTTAGCGGAAATTGAAAAGCAACATATCAAATATATACTTGATGATACCAAATGGAATAAACCTAAAGCTGCCGAATTATTAGGGATATCATTAA
>JAJYOQ010000402.1 GCA_021796135.1 Bacteroidota bacterium | reverse complement strand
CATCATCTTTGATAACTTCTCTCCGGGTCGTAAGTAGTAAATGGAATCCGGTTCTTGGATTAACTTACTAGCGCCGGCAATCGCACCGTAACCGATCTTGCTGTTCTTCTTCGTTGTTGCTAATAATAATCTTCCAAGTTCGTTCTTTAGTTCTTCTTCGTTGTAAAATTCATTCAGCAGTTTATCTCTAGTTGCAATGAAATGTTTGATCTCCGCTTCTTTCTGCTTCATGTAGAACTCAGCTTTCCTAAATACATCTGTAAAATCATTCATAAGCGAATACTGTGAGACTGCCGACGCATTAAAAATTGTTAGGTTAGTACATGCGTGTGCGTTCTGTCCGGTGTAAACTTTAATGATTGGATTCTGAATGTTTAGAGCGAATACCATTCCTACTACACTATCATATCCGGTTACTTGATTTCCTAGATGAGCTTCAATAGCAACTCTGGGATAAGCAACGTTTCGTGTGTGATCTTCATTCTCATTAGTTACCGGGTCTTGTACTTTGCAGATTATTTTATCGACTCCCACAACATCAAGGAAGGGTTGGATGTATGCTTTCGGTGATTGGAATGTTACTTGACTATTTTCTCGTGTGAATATTTTTGATTCAATTACTTCATCTAATACAGCTTCCATTTTAAACAAGCTCCTCTTTTAGTAAATAATTTTTAACTAACTGATTGCCAAGCTCTTCGGCAAATTCAATCGACTTACTTCTCCGTATCTGCCATTCAATGAATATTTCATAGAATGAATCGCAAGCTGCTATGACATCGTGATCAGCATAACGGTTAACATACTCATGAATAGCATCGAATGATTCAAGTGGGGAGTTCATCTTTACCTCCTTTCACTATCCTCCCTTCAAAAGGATAGTCAATGGTTACTTGTTTTTCTGTTTCCTTAGTGCCACCGCAGTTCCTACATGATTTGCAGAATACATATTTGGAATCAAGGTAAGTTGGTTTAATAAATACAGCGACGAACGATCCGCAGTTAGCGCAAAGATTAATACAATTGTTTTCATCTTTGATTAGCATAAGATGAGCTGGACATATTCCCGCATAAGCTTGATTGCTACAATCCGGGTGTTGGCATTTCATTGTTCCTCCGAAAACCTTATCCTCCATGATTATTAGTAGTTTGTTATCCAAGGAAGAAGAAAGACAAGCCCAGAAGAACAAGCAGAAGAATTGAGTAGAAGCAGAAGAGAGAAGAAAACACCTCTGAGATTATGTAGCTATATTATATATATAACACTATAGATAGATATCGTAAAATCATCATTAATACTGTATATCCTTAATACTTCAGAAATTTTGACGAAATGTATATGGGATATATTTGACAATCCGTCAAAAATAAAACACTCTACCCCCCCTTTCGTTTTTTTTGCTGGCGTAATATTCATGCTGCCTTCCACTTCCCACTATGTTGTCCCTCTTCTTTTTTCGAGGTGCGATTAAGCACTAATTAATTATCTATAAGTGGAGAAATGAAATGGAAGCTATCGAAATGTTGTCTGTTAAATTACAAGGTTGGATTAATCCCAATATGAATTTGAAGCCTCGATATTTTGGCTACAAACCAAATGCTGAAACCGGTGAGCTTGAAAGAGTTGAATTCAAATTCCCGAAGTATGATGTCAGACTTAAATTCTCAAGCGTTGATTTAGCATCTAAGTGGGTTGAGATATTCAGGAATGAATTAGCTGCTCTATCCGGTACGAATGACTATATAACCATCGTGCGAAATGATAAACCGTATTCATTAACTTTCGTCGGCAATGTTGATAGATCAACCGGAGAGATTAAAGAGACGGTTACATTTACATTCGTTGAAGCATTGCGAGTGATCGCTGATGTACCCGAAATGGCAGAAGTTGAAGCGGAGGTGTTCCCCAGTTAAAATATAATTAGACAACAGAGTGGGCATTTTGCTCACTCTTTTTTAATTTACTACTTATGGAAAATAGAAAAGGATCTGTCGTTTTCAGGATTGGTTTAAGGTAATTTTATTATACCTTTCAAAAGGGATTGAAATTAAGTTCATAGAAATTGTCAATTCTCACATAACAGGCATCTAAATAAATTCATTGTGTGAATGGTTTAATACAACTTATTAATAGGAGTAAAATGAAAATTAAACAGAATATTAAATCTAAGAGTAAAAAAAATGTTGAGGATTTAGTGGATAGTTATATAATAAAATTGTTAAAGCAAAAAACAATTTTATCAAGAAAAGATATACCACAAGAATTGATTGAACTGAAGCGATTACAGTTACAGCTCATAAGGAGTATCAGATGAAGAAATCATATTCATTTAAGGCAGTGAAAAAAAACTTATCCGAGGAAATTGAAGATGTTAAAAAAGGAAATTTTGATAGGGCTAGAGTTACCGCACTAATTCGTGCTACTGGCCTAATAATCTCTTGCACTTTACTTGAATTAGAAATCCATAAGCAGGGTAGGAACAAACCTAATATAGAGGACTAAAACCGGAAACAACTTAAAAACTTGAAGAGCGATTAACGAAAAAAGAACCCAGTATAGACTGGGTTCTCTGTTTTCTCGATGACGCAGAAAGTACTGAAAGTGATGAAACTACTAAAAGTCTCTGATTCATAAATCACTTGGCTTTGGATTTCCACTTCCCATAGTGCGGTGAAATCGCAAGGCCTTTTTTCTCAAGTTTCCTAAGTATCTGACTGACTGTACTTTGGCTCTTATTTAAGTAATAAGCAATGTCCTTAGAACTCAATTCTTGATCACTACTTTTCAAGTGTTCATCTATCTCCTTCTGTTCTGGACTTAAATGAATTGCATCTAACTCAGGGGATGCTGTTTTATCCAAAGTACATATAAAAGTATTTGCTTCCATTTGGATTTTGTAAGTATTACTCTCAACATCCTTTCCCTTTATCTCTAACTTTTTACATTTCTCGATATCATAATCAGTTAACCTCCAAATCGTATCGACGGCTGCTGTTATGCCTGCTGAACCGGAAGCAGCATCAATACTGTCAGTCTTTTCCCCTTTCTTTTCATGATGTATTATGATAATTGATAAACCTAGTCTGTCCGCTGCTTCTTTTAGCATAGACATATTTTGATAATCATTATTATATACGTTGCTATCATAATGTGCAAACTTGACTCCTTGATTCAGTGTATCAATAATAATCAATTTATAACCAGCATCACGAAATGAGGTAAACAATTCTTGCACGTTCCCGTCTATAGATATTTTCTTTAATCGCTCTTTATCATAGACTGATAAACTATTCAAAAGATTCAAGTCGGTTATATTCTTTGCTTCACAGATACGATGTAATCTATCCCTAAGTCTTCGCATTGGATCATCGTAAGGAAGGTAAAGAATTTTTACTTGTTGAGTTTCAAAGGTATCCCATATTTTATTATTTAATGCAATCTGAATCATTAAGTATAGTATCAATGCAGATTTTCCAACTTTTGGTTTAGCAATAACGAGTGTTATACCTTCCGGCAAAATCTCGTTAATATACCAAGTAGGTTCTTTGATTTGCATATCTGAAAGTTGTTTTGAAGTGATAAAATTATTTGTAGACATTATTTCTTCCTTGTATTGTTTTTAATTAAGTGGTTCGATGAAGTTTGCGCACTTTTAGTGCTTTTAGTACATTCATTGACAATGTAGAAGACGAGCACCTCCATCCCAATTAGGATACAGGCATTAATGTTAGATTCGTTCTGCATTATTTACCTCTGCATTTGATTTTGAAATTGTTCTTTTAAGTCCAGTTGCGTTACTATTTCCAATTCCTTTTCGATTTGGATTCTTACCAAAGCGATATTTATATAACGAACAATCATGCGAATCGCAACACCTGACTTCTTTTGGGTGACCACAATAGCATTCTAAACAATACACACGTATTGCCTTGAGTGGAGTTAGAAGATTAGTACGATTACTTTTTTGCTTTTTTATGTACAATTTATGTTTCCTTTTAAGAGTGTATTAAAAGCTTTTTTGGACTTTCCTCATTATCATATTCATTAATTACCGATGATAAATCAGAAGATGATTTTTTAGTCTTTTGTTGGTTTTGATTCTATGTGTCGGGTTTCATCTTTGCCTTCATTTTTGTTGAAGGCAAATCAAATGTGGGAAACGTTTTAAAACGAAGGAAACGTTTTTAATACTTTGACTTCTTGTATCCCAATTTATTAAGAGTAGATTTTACGCTTTTTAGTGTGCTAATAATATTTTCAGCAGTTATTAGATCGAGTATTTCTTCAGCATTATAACCTTTTAATGGCTCATACTTATTTAATGCAATCTGAATCATT
>JAJYOQ010000401.1 GCA_021796135.1 Bacteroidota bacterium | reverse complement strand
GCAGTTGCACTAACAAATGTCGAATTAGAAGAAGTCGCTGTCTTGGAAGCAAAAACAGAAGAGCTATCAGATGTTTGAAGAGTAGCTAATTCTGTATTTAGTGCGCTAAGGTTTGTGCTTAATGTTCCGTATGACGAAACAATATTTTGATAATTCTGTACTTGATTTTGAAGCGGAGTAATGGAAATATTTGTTTGATTTGAAACATACGACTGCACCAAAGCACTTATAGTTGAAGAAGATAATATACCGCTCATAAAAAATTCCTACTTCATTTTGAAAGCTTTTAACCAGGTTTCTCTTAATTCAGTTAAAATTTTAAAGACGATCTCGGTATTCTTTTTTCTCATTTCTTCCTGGCAGTATTCGTACAATCTGAATAATCCTGCATTAACCGCCTTTCCCTCCTCGGTATCCCAGCGGAGGAAATTGATCAATTCTTTAATGGCCTTATTTGTCTTTTCCAGATTATTCCGCTGGCAGTTTAGGATTGCAAAATCGTAGACTTTAATCAGTAATTGTTCGGGAGTTGCTTCTAAGACTTCTTTAACCAAATATTGGTTCATTCTGTTCGGGTTATTTTTTGTTAGAGTTTGGTTGTACATTTTATTCATTCCGGTAATCTAATTGCTATTAAGATCCCTCTTCCGGTTTTGCGGAAGAGGGATAGTGAAAGATAATTTAATTATCTAAAGAGCGCTAAAAGGCTTTGCGGAGCTGTGTTTATATTGTAGAGCTGAGTAGTTCCGATCTGTTCTTGAATTTGACCTTTTGTTGCATTTAACTGAGCCGAAGCCATATCAGCATTGAACAAACGACTTGTTGTAGAAGTAGCATTTGTGATAGCCGAAGTCAAGTAGTCATTCTTAACATTCAATCTTTGAGTCCAGTTACCAATTCCTCCAAGTGCATCTTGAACAGCAGACTGAAGGCTCGTAACCGTAGAAGCCATACCTGTAATAGAACTTGAGGATGCTCCCGTCAGAGATGTCAAATCAAGAGTACTCATATTTCCAAAATTAATTGTAGAGGTATCGCTGACGCCAGTTTGGAAAATAAAGTTTTGACCGGAAGGTACTGAGGTACCACTGAGAAGACTGGTGTTATTGAACTGAGTATTAGTAAAGATTGAACTGATTTCATTACCCAGAGCTTTGATATCATTAGCAAGCGAAGTAAGATTTTTGGTAGGATCGTTTGCATCCGTAACTTTTCCTTGAATCTGGATAAGAAGATCATTGATACTTGAAAGAGCTGATTCTGCGGTAGATAAAACATCTTTTGCAGAACCGACGTTATTCTGAGCAGATTGCATAATTGCAATTTTTCCCTGCAAGTCTTTTCCCACTCTGTAACCTGAAGTATCATCGGCTACTGAATTGATCCTTAAACCCGTCGCAAGCTGCAACTGAGCTTTAGATGTGTTTGCGGTTGTTTGGGCTAACGAATTGTAAGCTAACAACGCATTGACGTTTGTGTTGATTTGAAATGGCATATATACCTCCGTGTATATTTAATTATTGTTTCCGGGATTCCATTCCCGGTGTTTGTTTATTTTGAGGATTTTTTCCTCAACAATATTATCGGAAGAGAATTTGAAAAGTTTAGCGAAAACCAAGATGATTAATCTGAAATAAAATTATGAAGTTTTGCTTTAAGCCTTTCTATTTGATTTGATATTTCCGGATGTTCTTTAAATCTTTCTTCTGCTTCTTTTATTATATCGATTATTTTCCCCTTCTGTTTTTTTTGAATATAAGATGAGATTAAATAATAAATTGTTGATGGCTCGTAAGGATTTAACTTATAAGATTTTTCAAATATTAATTCGGATTCGTCTTGAAGTTTTACTTCGGATAAGACTAATCCATAGCTGTTAAGAAAAGTATAATTACCGGAAAATTTCGGATAAATATTTTTAAGTAAATTAAGTTTGCTTTCAATGCCTTGGTAATCCTTAAGCGCGCTAAGCAATACGTTGATATTACTTTCATCAATTGCAGCGGCATACTTCTCTAAATTTGTATGGGTAAGTTTCTCGTTATTCAGCAAATCCGAAAACAAATTTTGTAAGTCGTTTAGACCTTTGATTGTCTTAGAATTATTAATCAAACCGGAATAATAGTTGTAAAGATTTTTATCTTTTGCTTGAATAGCTAAACTGAGTCCATGGAACAAAATAGATTTATCATCTGCCAGCGGTATCTGCGATGAATATTTCTTTTGTGATATTAACTGATTATTTACTATATAAGCTTTTCGGCAATATGAATCTGCTTTTCCAAAATCATTTATAAGTGCATATATAGAAGATGCTGCTAGTAGCGCTAAAGGCTGTTCCTTATCTGCTGCAAGGCTTTTATTTATCAGCTCTATGGCTTTTTTGTAATCCATTTTCTTTGCCGAATCCACGGCAATATAGCGGTATGCAGTCGATATAAAATCTTTATTTAAGTTAGTATCTTTAAGACATTCCTCAAAATAAAACACAGCCTCTTCAGGTTTGTTTAATAAACCGTAAGTCTGACCGAGCTGATATGCATTATACGAGGACTTGGTTCGAATATATTCTGTCTGTAAAATTTCAAGGTTCCTTTTTGCCTTTAAGTCCATTCCCGCTTTTTCAACATTATAGCCAAGATGAATAATTTTAATCTTAGCATTTTTAATTTGGTAATGATTTCTTAAAAGCGCCGGTTCAATTTGCTCATGAATCGCTCCTTCAAATCTTAATTCTTTTCTATTAGGGAAAAGCCTTGGATAAGCCATCAGTGCAGCACGGTGACCGATTTCGTCAATATTATCAACTATACAAAAATATGCTTCCTTTTTAATTTCTTTAGTTAAGCGTCTTAATTCTGCTTTTGAATCGGGTGACAATCTTTCGTCGGCGTCCAAATATAAAATCCAATCACCAGTAGAATTATCAAGAGCATAATTTCGAGCGGCAGAAAAATCATTTACCCAATTAAAGTTAAATATCTTTGCGTCGTAATCTTTAGCAATTTCAATAGTTCTATCTGTTGAACCGGTATCGACTAAAACAATTTCATCCACGACATCCTTTACCGAAGCCAGGCAATCTGCAAGATATTTTTCTTCATTTTTTACGATCATACTGAGTGTAATCATACAATTACTTTTATGTTATAATTTTGAGATAAATACGATGCCTGAACCGAAGACATGGAGTGTTGGAGTAGTGGAGAAATGGAGTAGTGGAATTTACCCAACATTCCATTACTCTATTATTCCAATATTCCCCCACCCCATCACTCCGGTTAATCCTCAGATCTAAATTAGAGTTTCTGCGAAATATTTTATTTGTCATTTCGACGACCCTGTCTACCGGACAGGCAGGCTCCTTCGATATGACACATAAATTTTAATTCATCCATAACGTTTTGAAAAACCGTATCCCAATCACCTGGTTTGGGCTGCCTGAAAAGTTTTAATGACGGATACCAGGGAGTATCCGTCCTTTCAAGCATCCAGCGCCAATCCGGGAAATACGGCAGAAGTAACCAGGTTTCCTTTCCAATTGCGCCGGCAAGGTGTGCAACCGACGTATCCACAGTAATTACTAAATCAAGATTCGAAATTACTGCCGCTGTGTCTGAAAAATCATTCATTCCAAACGAACTTAAATCCTTTATATCAAAGTTTACTTCATTAATTTCTTTTGAAGCTTCTCCAATCTGTAGAGAGAATAATTTTAAAGAATTTATACCTGCGATTTTCTCAAAACGATTTAAGGAAACCGAACGCATTTTATCTCTTGAATGATTTGGATTACCTGCCCACGCTATTCCAACCTTCAAATATTCTACGGCTAATTCATCATTCCAATGTTTCATCTTATTTAAGTCGGTTTGCAAATAGGGAGTATCGGAAGGTATTGTTCCGATTGTTGCCCTGAACAATTTCGGCAAACTTAATAAGGATATTTGATAATCATAATCCACGATAGGCTCGTCAAGACTAAGTCTTGGAACTAGTTCATCAATATAGTTTAGACCGGAAAATAAATTTATCAACAAAGGATCAACTTCAAAAATTAAGAAACCTCCCAATTTTTTTAAGTCGCTTAAGAATCTAACAAACTGAATTGTATCTCCCAAACCCTGCTCACAATAAACATAAACTTTCTTGCCCGTAATTTTCAGATTAGTTAATTTCGGTTTCATGAAATTTCTTTTTACGGATTCCTTTCGCAAAAGTCTCCATTCAAATTCTTCAAAGCCATTTTGATAATCTCCTTTAAGCAAAAGTAATAGCGATTTATTCCAATGGGCATAAATATGATTAGGCTCATATTTTATTGCGAACTCATAATTTTGC
>JAJYOQ010000400.1 GCA_021796135.1 Bacteroidota bacterium | reverse complement strand
GTAAGAGCCGATGAAGAAGGGAAATGTAAGTTTATTTTGTAATGCCTTTTTATTTTGGCCTACTATTAAATTTATATCCCATTCAATAGCCAATTTATTTCTGTATTCAATCATCGCAGGAATTTTATACGACGTATCAATGTGCACAAGAGGAAATGGCACATGTCCGAAGAAGGCTTTCTTAGCAAGCCACAGCATGACTGTACTGTCTTTACCTATTGACCAAAGCATAGAAAGATTTTTAAATTCTCTATATGCTTCACGTAATATATAAACGCTTTGAGCTTCTAATTTTTCAAGGTAATCCATAATTATGCTTTATTATTTGAATGATTAATATGTAGACCGCATTCTTTTGTATCAGGATTTTCCCACCACCATCTACCGCTTCTTAAATCCTCGCCTTCTCTAACCGGCCTTGTACAAGGTGCACATCCAATACTTTTATAATTTTGGTCGTAAAGTTTGTTGTATGGAACATTATTTTCTTTTATGTATTTCAATACTTCTAATTCAGTCCAATTAAGAATCGGATTTATTTTCAGCATACGGTTGCCCTCGTCGAATTCTACAATTTCAAGGTTTTCACGCGTAACAGATTGCTCTTTTCTTAGACCGCAAATCCATGCGTCTAAACCGCTCAGCGCTCTCTTTAATGGTTCTACTTTCCTGTTGTAGCAGCAGAGTTTTCTTTCCTCCACACTATTGTAGAAAAGATTTATTCCCTTTTCTTTTACCATTTTTTCTACCGGGGAGTTCTGAGGATAATATATGTCAAGCTTATAATTGTAATATGTATTTGTTTCATCTAAGAGTTTATAAGTCTCATAAGGAAGTCTGCCGGTATCTAAAGTAAATATCTTGGCATTTTTATCAATCTTTAATATTATATCAGTCAACACCTGATCTTCGATGCTAAGGCTCGATGCAAGGGCTAGTCTATTTTCATATTTGCTCAAGAAATATTTCAAGATATCTTCGGCAGACTTATCTTCAAATTTTAAATTCAATTCATAAATTTCATCCATTATTTTTTTCTCCTTTAAATTGATTCCTGTTTAGAGACTCTTCCGAAATTGACTTTATTCCATAACCTTTCATGGAAATAATAAAGAAGCATTTTAGTGAATACTTCAATAAAGCCGATTGAGAGAGCCAATTTGTAACTTCTTGTTATAAACAAAGAAACCAAGATAGTATCCATCGAACCAAAAACTCTCCATGAAATTGCTTTAATAATACTTCTGTTATGGTTGTCTATCATATTGTTCCTATAATTTTTTCAATAAAAAAACCTCTCCGGGAAAAAATACTCGAAGAGGTTTTTGAAAACTTCTTCTCTTATCTTTCCCATAATCCCGATTAAATTGGGACGGGCAGGAAGTAGCACCATAATCCGATTTACCCGGGTGGTTGCTAAGGTTTCTCAGGGCCTGTTCCCTCAACCTTTCTCGATAAGAGTTTTATTATGTTTATAATTTTTATGTCATATTCAAAATAAAAAACCCTTCTCGATTAGACTTCGGGAAGGGTTCAATAAAAAATTATTTATTAAAAATTATACTGTGTCCTTCCGCCGTAATGAATACATCATGCAGCAGCAACACATTGCTTTTGATCCGCTTAGGTTAATATTTTTATTTTCGTTGTTCATTTTTTATTAATGCAAAGATATAATATAAAATTTCAGATGTCAAGGAATATTTTTAAAATATACTCGCACGTTTACAGAAAGGATGCCTTTTTTATTCACTTTTAAACATAATATCTTCGGGGAATTTGTGGGCTATATATTATGTTAATCGTGGTTAAAATATTTTTCTCTATCATTACTCCCGCATCCTAAATAAAATCACTATTACGGTCTAACAAAAACTTCTTTTTCTTTTAGCGGAAGATTTCATTTTAATTAATTCTCCATCCTCTAAATAGACCTCATCAACCCTAACAACTCCTCTCAAAGAATTAGTTAAAATAACTTCATCCGCAGTTACAAGATCAGAAAGCGTTAGTTTGCTTTCTTCAATATCCTGCAATTTGAGTTTGAAAGACTCTCTAAAAACCCCGGGTAATATTCCGCAGTCTATATGAGGAGTAAACCACTTTCCTCCTTTTCTTAAGAATATATTCGATATCGCTCCTTCGGTGATATATCCGTTTTCATTTAAGAAAATTACATCGAAGAATCCTTTCGAATTATAATATTCAAATTCTGAATTATAAAGTTTGCGATTAGTCGTTTTAAAGTACCGGAACTTATCCGCAGTATCGATTTCTTTACCGGAAATTATTATTCGTACTTTTGATGGAATTGCAGGAAAGCCGCTTGTCTCTATTCTTAAATCGCCGCCTTTGTTCAATGAATATTTTATCCTATAAATTAAACCGTTATCAAGTTTACTTACCGCTTCCTGAATTTTACTTCTGATTTTTTCTTCATCATAATTGAATAAGAAATAATCAGCCGAATGTTTTAATCTATTCAGATGCTGCTCTAGCAAATACACTTTTAGATATTCCACCTTGCAGGTTTCAAATATTTCAAAATTGTTTTGCGGTTTCAAAAGGAATTCTCCTTTCAAAAGGGTTTCTTTATATTCTTTATCCGGAATGCTGTCCCAAACAATTCCGCTTCCCAAGCCGATAACGCCGCATCCGGTATCCCGATCTATTTCAATTGTCCTTATTGCTACATTAAAAACAGTCTTGTCTTCAAGTATCAAACCTATGCCGCCGGTATAAATTCCTCTTTTTTCCTTTTCTAATTCATTTATTATTTCCATCGTCCTTATTTTAGGCGCGCCTGTAATAGAGCCGCAGGGGAATAGACTTTTCAATACATCGCTTAAGCTGCAATCTTTCTTCAAAACTCCTTTAACTTTAGAAACCATTTGAAACACAGATTCATACTTTTCAATTTCAAAAATATTTTCCGTAATTACACTTCCATATTCGGAAATCTTCCCGATGTCATTTCTTAACAAATCCACAATCATCGAATTTTCAGCACGATCCTTTTCGCTGCCCGCTAACAGTTCAAAATTGCGCCGGTCATCCTGTAAATTTTTGCCTCTTTTTATCGTACCTTTCATCGGCTTGGCAATAATATTTTTCTTTTTATCAATAGAGAAAAACAGCTCCGGTGAAAGCGATATAATTATTTTACTTCCGCAATTAATAATAGCAGTATATTTTGCCGATTGATTGAATATTAAGCTTTTGAAAAGCGCGGAATAATCACCGTTAAATTGAAATTTTCCTTTTACGGTATAGTTAACCTGGTAAGTATCTCCTTCTTCAATATATCCTTTGATTTTATGTACATCTCGGATAAACTGATCTTCGGAAATATTTAATCTGAAATCCTTCAAAGAATAATCTAAACTGCCTAAGTTAAAATCAATAGTAATATTTTGGGAATTTATCTTTGATACCTTGTTAAAAAGGACCGCTTTAAATATTTCTTCTTCGACGCGGTAGAGCTTATTCAACTTGTCTTCAAGTAAATAACCCGCCTCGTATGCAATTAAATTATATCCGATTAAACCGGAAGATAATTCTTTATCCATGATAGCTAGATCTTTTTCGAATTCTATTTTTGTTTTTGCCGAGAGTACTTTTACCGGTTCCTCAAACAAATAAGAAAAAGAATCGTTATAAAACGAAGGAGTGTAAAAAAACGCGCTGTTTTCTTTAGACAGGACTATATTAATAATTTCTTCAATATTCATTTTAGAAGGACCATATAATGATCTGCGCAAAGTTAATTAAAATTTTAATTTTTATTTCATAGAAAATTACTTTATAGCACAAAATTACCCAATTTATAATGCGAAGTAATCATGGTACAGTGAATAGGTTTTTAATGTTTGCTTACCTGACCAACGGTATGAAGGGGATATACATACGAACGATAGGCGGGCTAATAACAAACGGGGCGATAGGTTTGATGTATTTGATATACAAAATGAACTGTTGTTTTACAGCTTGCAGGGTGAGGTGTGTCCAGAAGATAAAATCTTCAAAAGCGATCTTTGATCCTTTAAAATAAAGAGCATAAAACGATAATATTCTATGAAATTTATCTAGATTTTTTAGAAAAAATGAGTTTATAAATTAATTCAAGTTTAATTGTTGGTTTTTAGAAGCGCGCTTATATTTTATTCGCTCAACAAAATTATTTTAAAAGTTTTGGCTCTCTCGTGTTGCAAAAGAAAATTCTTTCATTAAAAATCGACTAATTCAGAATACTAATAAACTCATCCATCTCTTTTGAGCTAAATTCATTTTCTTTACTGAATGAATTACCAATATGTTTTCCGGAGAATTTAAAATTTTGTAAAGTAATATTGTCCCCGATA
>JAJYOQ010000399.1 GCA_021796135.1 Bacteroidota bacterium | reverse complement strand
ACTATTTGAAACCTATGTGTTTTTGTCTCTAACCTCCTTTCCTTATTAAGTAATCAAATGAGCCTAATTATGAAATTACAACTCGCAAGTCTATTCTAAATCCATTATTTCAGCCATGCTTTTCTACATAACTTGGTCAAAAACTATCAGCCGGAAAAAAATTCATTACATATTACCTTTCAATCTGAATATCCGGCTTACTTTCACAGGCATGGCTGTTTCTGTTGGGTCACTAAATTCCTTTGCCGAAAGAACATAGTGAGTACTAACCCCATTAGCAATCACAGTAATTGTGTGTTTGCCTGGTTTAAGGTTATTTGTAGATAGCGAACAATTTGTACCTTTAATTTCATTTAGAACCATTTTACTGTCAACCATTATGGTAAAACTTGTAGGAGTAGTACCTGTAGCTGACCATTTTACTTTGATTTCACCTCCGGATACTTCGGGGGAAGCAACCGCTAAAATTGTGCTGTGCATTGCTTCTCCGCGAAAAACATCTAATAGGGCATGTGTAAGATTGAGATAATAGTATCCCCACCCACCATGATCGCCTCTATAACCTATAGAAGTAAGCGACACTGGTTCAATATCATCACTAAGTTCTACACTATATTCATCAAGATAAATATTTTTGCTCTTTCCATAACCTTGCTCATCACTTTGTCCAGAGAATTCGTTGAATTGATGCAAAAATATTACACGAGGTTTGTATTTAAGTGCTACTTTGAATGTTTCAAGAAATGTTGTCCCGTCTAGCCGACCATAAGCTTCGGGTGCCGTCCATCCATTTTCTCCAAAGAAAGAAGGTGTAACAGTAACTGCTTCTGGTCTTCCATTAAAATAAGTCACTATTGGTTTTAGTTGACCGTCCATCCATGACCAATAACCCAAATCATTATGTTTAGTAAGCTGGTTTTGAGATGACATAAAACGAATCGTAAAATGAGTATTATCTACAGGACCCTGAGTTTTTCTAAATTCATTAAGTTTAGTCTCCGATAAGGATAATGACTCCTTAAAAAATGGTACTCGAAATGCGGATTCTGCAGTTCCTTTCTTGTTACCAATTGCTCCCGTATCTAAAATAATCATCAAAGGTTTCCCGTCAAACACTTGGAAAAGACCTTTAAATCTTGGATTTAAGATATAATTTTGATAAATCCAGTCAAGTTCTTCGTTTAAAGCTTCCATTGTTGCTGGTGGTCCGTTGCTAAGACCAGGCATCAGAACGACCTTAGGAACTTCAATTCCTTCATCCCGCATTTTGGCCAGTATTTCAAGAAAAAAAGTTGTGTTACTGATAATTGCTCTTGCCCCTTCACCTCTTTGGTTCCAGTTTGTATCACCCCAAATATGATTCGACCAATCCAACATGATTGAATTAATACCCATGCCCACAAACCATAATATATGCTGGCGTATTACATCTTCATTATAAGAATCATAGAAACCAATAAGGGGCACAGCTTCAGCAGTTTTCCACGATTGGTCCCCAAACCAATTTTCATATTGAATACAGTATAGATGACCATCATCGGGCAGCTTTGGCATCTGTCTTCTTAGGACTCTTATATCTATCTCATTAGAACGCAAACCTATATTATCAGACATCATGCGCCCAACCATTAACAGGTTTGGATCAGAAGTGCCCATCCAATTGCCTAGCTCTGCTTTCACAGCAATTACTTGAATATGTTCAACACCAGGGTTAGGTAGAGGTATCAGAAAAGTTGATTCACCATTTGAATCCGGTTGTTGCTGTGCACCCCATCTATGATGATTTACATATGGGAGTAATAAATAATCTTTTGCTGAAATTCCAGATTTCAGATTTAAATGCGCAGTTAACTGAATTGAACGTCCCATCTGTACAGATGTAACATTAGTTTTTATTGTCAACACTTCCGTCCCAATTATTTTTTCCGGAAAAACAAAAAAGATCAAAAGGACTATCATAGTTAGAAATATTCGTGTATTTAATAATTGTTTTAATCGGGAATTTATAATTATTAAATTCTTTTGGTCGATATAGAAAAGCTTATAAAACATTAGTGAACCTTAAAGTTAGTTTGTTATAAATTATATCTTAAACCCAAATCCATTGTCCATCCATAGTTTTCTGAATAATTAGGCCTAGGATCACCACTTAACTTAGAAGTATCGGTTGGATTATTAATGTTTGCAAAGTTAAATAATGCCTCAAGGTTTTTAATCGGTAGTTTCTGCGTTATCTGCAAGTCATATCTTTGAAAACTTAAGCTATAAACGCTTAATTCTGGTTGAGGATTAAATCCGGCAAGTTTTTGACCTGAAAATTCATAAGAGAGCCACACATTTAAACCTTCATAGTTATATCCTAAAGACAAATTGGCAATATTATTCGGTTGATTTACCATCGAACCATTATCAACATAATAAGTTGTAATTAATTTAAATATTGGTCTGCCTCTACTATCTGTCCCAACTTGTTGATTTAGAGTTGTATATCTTGGATACCTTGTCGATGAATTCATCAATGTATAATTGGCGTACAAGGAAAGATAACTAAACGGTTTTGGTAAATACCAAAAATTTGTTTGCCATTCTAATTCTAATCCTTTTAAGAAAACCGGATAATCCATATTGACCGGCTGCGTTATATTAACAACAGCACTCTGTTGAAAAATGTTTTCAAAGCCCGCCGGCAGTGGATCACCGGGCATTCTAACATGTACTGGAGTCCATATTACATCTTTTGCTATTTTATAAAAACCGTTAACTCCGAAGTAGCCTATTTCATTATTGTAAAAAGCTATTTGAAGATCATAATTAGTCCAATGTTCCGGCTTTAAATCAGGATTTCCCTCATTAAGAATTTGCGGTGAACCACTTGTAACAATATATGTAAGCGGAACAAGACTAAAATAATCCGGTCTATTTAATGAGTTTGTATATGACAAATGAATATGCATCCAATCATTTGGTCTTATTATGAAATGAGCATCAGGTAAAAAATACTCGTCGTTATGAGTGGCTGTAGCAGGATGACCGTATGGACTTTGGGGAAAAGGAATTTGTATTGCCCACCAGCCGTTTAAATCATCTGTAACTTTTTCATACCGAACGCCTGGAATAAAAGTAATCATCTTACCTAAATCTAATTCCCCCATTAAATATGTACCTAAATATTTTTCACTGAATTTATAATTATTAGCCTGCTGAGCAGTGATATCCTGCTGTAAAAACATTTGCGGGCTTGCTCCTATGTTTGGATGAGCCTTATAATAACTGGAAAAGCTTGAATACCAATCCATAAATTGATTTAACCTGTCAAAGTTTGGATACCAGCCAAAATTGTATTGTCCTCCTAGGAAATTATTAAGATTACCGTCTTGGAATCCATTTGCCGTAAGAGCTCTTGCTATTACATCAACCCACGGTATATATTTTGTCACTGTATCTCCAAATTGGGGGAAAATTTGGGGACCCACATTTGCATAAAGACTTGAAAAATATCTGCTTTTATTTTCAGATTTATATTTAGCTCCAAATTTGATAAATGCTGCTGTATTATTGTCTAATTGCCAATTAATTTTTGCATCAAAATATGTATTTACTATCCGGTCCATATCATCCTCAGATTGAACACCAACATTTCCAATTACAGTATTTTGCAAACCCTGAGTTGATGAAAGAGCGTTGTTATTTATTGCATTGACAATTGTTCCCAAAGGCAGGCTTCTCTTCGATGTATCCGTATAAGCCGATGGTACTCCGGCTGCATATATAAAATACCATGACCTAGAGCCCGGTGTATAAACATGTGTCTGAGAAAAAGCAACACCATAGGATAAATTAATAAAATTTAATTTGTTTTCACCCTTCAATGAACTCATATATAGTTCATTACCATTACCCAGGTTTTGATTAAATATATAAGTTACCGCACGACTTGCATCATGTAAATCAAATCCTTTTAAAGCACCTGTATTACCTTGTGACGAATGAGAAAAAAAGTTAGAGAAAACAAGTTTAGAATCCGCTGCGTATTTATAATCCAAAACTAAGGTTGCGGATGATCTGTAATTTATTCTAATATTATCGGTTAAGTTAATATCGTTAACATATAACGACGGGAATTGACCATTTGGTGTTACAGTAGAAAGTATACCATAATCACTTGTCATATTTTGTGAGCTTCTATTAACCCTTTCAGAACCCATATCCAGCAAAATCCCAAGTTTATCGTCAAATACTCTGTCACTTAGATCAACCTGGAATTTATAATTTTTTAAATCATTATTTAGATAATTATAACCACCTTGAGCCATAAGATTATAGTGAAATCCTTTAGGGGCTTCATTTAATTGTAAATTAATTGTGCCCGCTGTA
>JAJYOQ010000398.1 GCA_021796135.1 Bacteroidota bacterium | reverse complement strand
CTTTTTAAAGGTGAATATTAACTCATTTGAAAAACTTTTAGGTTCCGGATTTTATACCGGTTATGTTCCTTTTGCTTCCGGCACATTCGGAAGTGCTGCAGCATTATTAATTTATTATATACCGGGATTTGAAAAACCATTTGTTTTGATTCCAGCAATAATAATATTTACAATTTTAGGTATTTTTATTGGAAATAAATTTGAACAGGAATATGGTAAAGATCCTGCCGAATGTACCATTGATGAAGTGGTCGGAATGTGGATTTCACTTATCCTTCTTCCTAAAAAGTTTTACATATCTATATTTGCATTTGTAGTGTGGCGTATTTTTGATATAATTAAACCGGCTCCTGCCAGACAAGCTGAAAAATTAAATGGCGGGTTGGGAATTATGATGGATGATGTTGTTGCCGGTCTTTATTCAGCTATTTTAGTCAATGTTATCTTAATAATAATAGCTCGAATTTGAATATTATAATTTGAGAAAGAAATGAATGCTCATATAATTACAATTGGTGATGAAATTTTAATAGGTCAGACCTTAAATTCCAATGCTGCTTTTATTGGTGAGGAATTGACAAAAATCCAAATAGATGTAAGAAAATCTTCAGTTGTAGGCGATAATGAGGAAGAAATATTAAAAGAATTTAAAAGATGTCTTGATGAAAATGATTTGGTTATAGTGACCGGAGGTTTAGGACCAACTCATGATGATATAACCAGAACCTGCATAGTGAAATTTTTTCACACTGAATTAGTAAATAATAATGAAGTTTTAGAGGATATTAAAAATCTTTTAAAGAAACGCGGAAAGCAGATAACGAAAATTAATGAGGGACAGGCGCTGGTTCCTAAAGATGCAGTTGTAATAAGAAATTCATTAGGCACTGCTCCCGGTGTTTGGATAGAAAAAGAAAATATAATATTTGTAGCCATGCCTGGTGTCCCTTTTGAAATGCACCAAATGATGAGTTCTTTTGTTATCCCAAAGTTAAAAGAAAAGTTAATTAATCCTGATTATTTTATTAAAATGCAAACTTTGCAGACTACAGGAATCGGGGAATCTGATTTATTTGAAAAGCTTGGAAATTTAGATGAACTGCTCAACGGCGCTAAACTCGCTTTTTTACCGAGTCAATTAGGAGTAAAATTAAGAATTACTGTTAAGGAAGAAGATGAAGATTCTGCTAACAATAAGATGAGCGAAATTCTTCAAAGAATGAGAAGTAAATCGGGAAGATATATTTATTCTGATAAAGAAGAATCACTGGAAGAGGTTGTAGGACGATTGTTAATGGAAAGAGGACTTAGAATTTCCATAGCTGAGTCATGCACAGGCGGTTATATTTCTAATTTGCTTACTAATATTAGCGGCAGCAGTGCGTATTTTGAACGCGGAGTTGTCACATACAGCAATGCATCCAAAATAGAAATACTTAAAGTCGATGAAGATGTTATTGAGAAAAACGGCGCTGTTAGTCTAGAAGTTGCACGCCAAATGGCTGAGGGGATTAAATCAATTAGCGGAAGTGATATTGGGCTGTCAATTACAGGAATAATGGGTCCGACCGGAGCCGGAATAGATAAACCGATTGGATTAGTTTATATTGGGTTATGTGATGATAAAGTTTGTACCGCTAAAAAATTTAATTTTGGTGATTTAAGGTTAAGGAATAAACAAAGAGCCGCTCAGGCTGCCCTTGAGATGGTTAGACGTTACATATTAGGAATATCATACGATGAATAGATTATTTGTTGCTTTAAAAATCCCGGATAATGTTATAGATGATATTATTTATCATAGAAATAAAGCATTCCCTGATTATGAAAAATATAGGTGGGAAGAATTTGATAAAATACATTTAACTTTAAAATTTTTAGGAGAAGTAAAATCAGAATTAGTCAGCCAAATAGCAGATGAACTGAATTTTATGGAGAACTATGAAGGCATGATTTGCCAACTAACTCGTTTCGGATTTTTCTATGTCGGAACTCAGCCAAAATCTCTTCATATTGGTCTTCATAGCGATACAAAAATCTATGAGTTAGCTCAGGAAGTTAACACCCGGCTTGAAAAATTATCTATTCCGGCTGAACGGAAAAGATTTATTCCTCACCTTACATTAAAAAGGATGAAAGGAAATGAAGGTACTTATTTTGTTAATCGTTTTACAAGTTATTATCTTCCAAAAATTAATTTTGAAATATATGAAGCTGCCTTAATTGAAAGCAAGCTTCTAGCAAATGGTTCGGAGTATACAACAATAAAAACTTATTCATTAGGATGAAGGGATCAAATATGAGCACTGATTTTGAACAAAAACTTAAAATAATCGATGAGGCAATTTCCAGTATTGAAAAGACATACGGGAAAGGGTCTATCATGAAACTGGGGGACGGTGTGATCAACAATGTTGAATCAATACCCACAGGATCAATTTCTTTAGATGTTGCTCTTGGAATTGGAGGGGTTCCTAGAGGCAGAGTAATTGAAATTTATGGACCGGAATCAAGCGGAAAAACTACTCTTTGTCTGCATATTATTGCAGAAGCTCAAAAAGCCGGCGGGTTAGCAGCTTTTATAGATGCTGAACATGCTCTTGATGTTAATTATGCTAAGCGATTGGGAGTAGATACTACTAATTTATTATTATCTCAGCCTGATTTTGGCGAACAAGCTCTTGAAATTACGGATACTCTAGTTAGAAGCAATGCTCTGGACATAATTGTTATAGACTCCGTTGCGGCACTCGTACCTCGTTCTGAAATTGAAGGAGAAATGGGTGATGCTACAATGGCTGTCCAGGCAAGGTTAATGTCACAAGCATTAAGAAAACTTACCGGAGCAATATCTAAATCTAAGACTTCCGTGATCTTTATAAATCAATTAAGAAGTAAAATCGGTGTTATGTTTGGAAATCCCGAAACAACTACCGGCGGTAATGCATTAAAATTTTATGCATCGGTAAGGTTAGATATTAGAAGAATTGCTGCTATAAAGGAAGGGAATGATGTTGTAGGAAATAGGACAAAAGTAAAAATTGTGAAGAGTAAGGTTGCTCCTCCATTTAAAGAAGTGGAATTTGATATTCTCTACAATGAAGGAATAAGTAAAACCGGTGATTTGCTTGACTTAGCTGCAAATCTAGGTATTATAAAAAAGAGCGGCGCATGGTTTACTTTTGAAGAAGATAGATATCAGGGCAGGGAACAATTCAGACAAAAATTAATTGAAAGCCCGGCATTCTATTCAAAACTCGAGAAAGAAGTAAAGACTAAATTAGGCATTTTTAAAGAAGAAAAACCGGAAGAGAAAGCTCCTGTAGTTAAAGAAAAAAAATCTTCGAAATAGTTTAAGAGTTTGTGAAAATAATTGATATTAAAAAGAAAAATGAAAGGAATATCGTAGTTTTTCTTGATAATGATGAAAAACTATTCCTGTCATATGAGGTTTTCTTAAAAAACGGCTTAAGGAAAGATTCCGAAATTTCTGAAAGCCGTTTTAATTTGTTAATTGAAGAAAATCAAAAGTATTATATTAAGCTGAAAGCATTCGATTATTTATCAAGAAGATTACATTCTGCTTACGAACTAAAAAATAAATTAAAAGTAAAGGGGTATAAAAGTGATTTTATTGAAGAAATACTCAACGAGTTAAAAGAAAACGGTTATTTAGATGATCAAAAGTTCAGTCTGCAATATATTGAAGAAAAAAGTTTACTAAAGAAATGGAGCCGCGCGAAAATAAAAGTTGAGCTTATGAAAAAAGGGATAAATAGAGATATAATAAACTCTGTTTTAACCTTGAATAGTGAAGAAGGCTCTGAATTTTCTAATGCTCAAAGCATAGCTGAAAAAAAATTAAGATCACTAAAATCAAGGAATATTCCTATTGATGGTATAGAAAAGAAACTATTTTCATTTTTATCGCAGAGGGGATTTGATTATGAGTTAATTGACAGAGTAGTTTCTTCAATTATGGAAAAAGAGTAATAATTATTTTATTTTATCTTTTAATGAAAGTATCATCGAAGAAATTTCGACAGAAGATATAGTCTGAGCTGCTTCATTTATATTTACCCATTTCCTTTTTCTTAAAGCTTTTTCAGGGTAGTCGTCAAGTATTTTTATTACTTCCATTGCGAAAACTTTAATATGCCTATTCCCATCTGTTTTTTTAACTTCATAAGAACCCAATTCAATAGTCTCATTTGTTCCCATAACTCCTGCTTCCTCAAGTGCTTCCTTTTTCGCCGATTCAAAAGCAGATAAATTATATTCAACATAACCTTTGGGGATAATCCATTTACCTTTTTTAATGGAAGTGATTAATAAGATTTCGAGTTCTCCATTTTGTTTTCTATAGGGGACTACTGCAGAT
>JAJYOQ010000397.1 GCA_021796135.1 Bacteroidota bacterium | reverse complement strand
GTTTTTTCATCAAGATTAGTATGATAACCTTTAATGCCAAGTAAGGTATTTGTTTTGTTAATGAGCTCAGAGTTCAATTCATTTTTTGCTTCTGTGGTTTTTATAAATTTTACCTTCTTTGATTTTCTGGGGCTCTGAAGTATTTCCTTAGCCTTAGCAATTTGTTTGTCCATTTCATATTTATCTGCTGTTTTTAAGTTATCAATATTATCAGTGCTAATCATCGCAGCATCAGCTACTACTGTTAAATTCTTTATGTTGTGTTTTTTCTTAAAGTCCTTTATGATTGGAATAAGAGTATGTCCTTCAAATGTGTTTCCCGGGAAAAGTTCATAAGCCACTGGAAATCCTTCTTTGTTAACAACCAAGCCAACTACAATTTGCGGTTGATTGGATTTATTGCCCTTAGAAAATCCAGTCTTACGAAAATCATCTGCTTTGAATGTTTCAAAATATAATGTGGTTACATCATAAAACACTATTGCAAAGTCAAAATCAAATTTCTTGACGGCAAATTTAATCGTTAGCTCTTCTATCTTATTTTTCAATTTTAGCAGCTCCGGAAGCATTTGGTAAAGAGTTTGCCTCCGGTACTTTATGTTAAAATAGGTTTTCAATAGCTCAAGAGAGCGTAATTTTGAAGCTGGTTCGATAATGTGTATGGTAATTAAATCGTTAAGCAGTTTGTTTCCAAAACACGTGTAACCCAATCTTGCTTGCAGCTTGTATAACGTCTCATATAAAAATGTATACTGAAATCCTAAATATTCGAATTGCTCAAGCGAGATGAAACGTTCTTCTTGTTGGGTAAACAAGGGAATTTGTTTTGTTTGTTCGGGAACCTATCTTTCAGCATTATTCCAGAATATAATGACTTCATCTTTGTTATGGGTAAAGCCCATATGCTTGACGACTACACGTTTACGGTTTTCATATTTTATTATTTGCACCGCAGCAATACTATCAGAGGTGGTCTTTACTTTACGTATATAATACTTCATAGTTCGGAGGGGGGGTAAGCCCGTTAGTGCGACAAATTGCTGTTTTTACCTCCGTAAGTTATTTAACAACTACAACTTAATTTTTAAAAATTTCCCCCCGGACAAGTCAGGAGAGTGATAAAATTAAATTTTATTTTGCTTATTCTTTCCATTTCTTAATCCCGTGAAATAAAATTAATATAGTTTTATCTTTTTTTATGAAATAATAAGTTCTGTGGTATTTCCCCTTTTTTCATACCCGGAGCTTTCATATCTACTTCCAACCCTTTTCCTCCTATCCCCTGAAAATAGGTTACTCGAATAGGATAATATCCTTGAGATAAAACAATTTCTCCAGATTTTTCAATCATACCATGAACACCATTATTATCAATTAGTAAAGTATCACCAATATTTAAGTTTGCCCCATCGTCCGAATTTAAATAAAAAGTATATACTCCATTTTGTTTTATTAAAATAAGTCCGCTGAATGTTAATTCAAAATCATTATCCCTCTTTGCCGGATTGAGATAAATTTTCCCTGTTATACCGGAAGCAACAGGATTAATATTGTTAAAATCTTGAAGTGTTGACCAACGGTTTCCATTATTTTCATAATAATTATAATTTAATCCTTTAATAAGATTTTTAACCTTCTTTATGGATTGTGTTGGTTTTGCTTTTAGGAACTTCTTTTCACTGATTAAACTTACTGTACCATCTTTCCAAAAAGTTCTTGCTTTAACTGTTGTTGTCCGTTTCAGGATTAATGGTTTTGTGTAAACAGTTGATGTGATGGAAGGTTCCGAACCGTCTATTGTATATCGGATAATACCTTTTTTTGATGGATCATTTAATTCGACTTTAAGCTTATCTAGGAAAATAGAATTTTCGGATGTAATGACAGGAGGTAAATATCCGGCATTTATCTTTGCAAGGAAATCCACTCCCATTTTTACTGAGTCTCTATCATAAGTCATTAATCCGTTTACCTCTACTTCAACGTCAGTTAGCTGTGTATATACTGCAGCTGACAAACCTTTTTTTTTAAGAAGCATCAACTTATAATAAAGATTAGAATATGCATCCTGAAGTTCTGATATTTTTTTAAAATTGACATATCCCCAATTATCTTCTTCTTTCCATGTATGACCTTTTATGGGATATCCCAGTCCTCCGAATTCACCAAGCGCAACAGCGCGAGTGTTTTCTAATTTTGGCATATCCGGACCGGGATAGGAATGGATATCATGAATATCTCCAGTACCACGATCTACCCATCCGCTTGATTGATCCACTAATCTGGATGGGTCAAGAAACTTAATATATTTTGCGACTCGTACTGCACGCCACTCTCCCCAGCCTTCATTAAAAGGTACCCAAACTATTATGCTTGGGTGATCAATATGTTGATTAATCATTTGAGTCAATTCTTCTGTGAAATCATCTGCAGATTCTTTAGATCTTTGGATATCGGGTTGTCCTGGACTTATGGTAGAATCACCACTAGGCATATCCTGCCATACCAGTAAACCCAATTTATCGCACCAGTAATACCACCGTTCAGGTTCAACTTTTACATGCTTACGGGCAAGATTAAATCTCATTTTTTTTATCATTTCAATATCGGATTTTAAGGCTTTATCGGAAGGGGCAGTGTAAAGTCCATCAGGCCACCATCCCTGATCAAGCACACCCAACTCAAAAACAAATTTATTATTTAAC
The DNA here is from genome assembly GCA_021796135.1 of Bacteroidota bacterium. Next base: position 1,684 of record JAJYOQ010000397.1, on the reverse strand, counting down.
ATTATTCGTTCAATTCCGTCATCATCTTTACCTATGGATATCTTTCTCATGCCAAAATAACTTCTCACTGAATCTAAAATTTCTCCTTTTTTATTGCGTAGAATTATTTTCAAACCATATAAGTAAGGAGAATCCGGCGACCATAATTTTTCATGGGGGACAGAAATATCGGCAGCCCCTCCGATTAACCATTTACCTTCAGATACTTCTTTATCGCCATCAAAAACTATCCCCTCCAATTGAAAATATGTATGCGGCATATCTACACAATTAGCTGAAACCTGCACAATGCTTTTATCAATATTAGGGATAATCTTAACACCTCCAATATAAATTTCCGGAACTGGTTCAATCCAAACAGTCTGCCATATTCCAGTCACAGAAGTATACATTATACCCCCTGGATTTTGTACTTGTTTTCCGCGTGGTTGAAATCCTTTATCAGTCGGATCCCAAACAGATACTATAACTTCTTGTTTACCAGTTTTATTAATATATGGCGTAATATCAAAACTAAAGTGATCATATCCGCCTTTGTGTTCAACAAGGGAATGACCGTTAACCGACACTTCTGTTTCCCAATCTACAGCTTCAAAATGTAAAATTATATGTTGACCTCTCCAGGCTTCCGGAATATCAAAAGTTCTTTTGTACCATAATCTATTGTTTTCTCCAACCTTCTTGCCTACACCTGAAAGTGAAGATTCTACCGGAAAAGGGACAAGAATTTTTCCGTCAAAATTTGAAGGCTGTTTTTCATCTTTTGGCAAAATCGCATAATCCCACAAACCATTAAGATTTTTCCATAGTCCTCTAACCATTTGCGGACGCGGGTACTCAGGTAATACATTTTCAGGTGAAACATCTTTCGCCCATTTTGACATAATATGTCCCACAACAGGTTTCCATCCGGAATTACTGTTCTGGGGATAAGCGAATCCGATGATCAAAAAAAAGATACAGATAACAAATAATATCATTTTGTTGAATTTAATCATTAACATAGTTTTAGTCTTTCTTTATTTTATACTAATTTTAACTATCAGTAATGTTTTCATAGATGTAAAAAAGTAATTATTTTTACATTTCCATATTTTCAATTTACAGAAAATTTTCTAATACTTTTCACAAAATCTTTCTTGAATAATGTTTCAGCAATTAATTGGTAACTACCTTTTGCTTTAGGCATATTTAAATTAAAATCGACAATGATTCTTCCGAAACTGGGAATACTGATTTTCCTCTTCAATACGGCAATTTTATTCTTATTATTCTGAAATGTAAGTGTTAAAGTCCCCTTCCATCCATTATTTAAATCATTTATACAATAAACTGGAACTTTTATTTCTTGTCCAGCCGGATATTCTTTATCCCATTTATCAATCATAATACAAACAGGCAGAAATTCACGTTTAATATATTTTTCAAAATCAGGTTCAAAAATAAGATTTTTTACATCAATCCAATCATCGCTAGTAGACCCTTTAGGCCCGTAAGGCCTTGAATAGCCCAGCCCGCAGAAATACATCAGAGCTGCACTTGTGCGGTGACATCGCCAATATTCAGTGAGAATTGCTAAATTCTCAGCGTGTATCATTCTCCGTTCCTCTATTGTGAGGTTTTTCCCAAATAATTTTATATAAACGCTATCTGCATTCTGAGTTGAGGAACATCCTTATTTATT
>JAJYOQ010000027.1 GCA_021796135.1 Bacteroidota bacterium | reverse complement strand
TGAAGGATAAGCCGGAGCCGAGAAGATAGTTTCGTCGGTAAATAATATTGCGCCGTGTTCCCCTTTTTTAATAATCAAAATTTCAGGACCCATATTTCTAATAGTATGCCATGCTTTAATCAAGTTAGGTTCATTAGCAAGCAGTCGAGCTTCGGAATCATTTATAATTAAGACATTTATTCTTTTCAATAATTCCAGGAGCTGTGGCTTCTTACCTTCAATCCAATAGTTCATAGTATCGCCCACAACGAAAGACGGTTCAGTCATTTGGTCAAGGACCTTTAATTGCAGTTCAGGGTCAATATTGCCGAGGAGGACAAATTTTGCTTTTTTAAATTTATCCGGGATAACGGGGTCAAAATTTTCAAATACATTTAATTCAGTAAGGAGAGTATCTCTGACATTAAGGTCATAATGATATTTGCCTGACCAGCGAAAAGTTTTCCCGCCGTTTACGATTTGCAATCCTTCCAAATCCACATTATGATTTTCAAGCAGGGTAATATATTTTTTAGGGAAATCCTCTCCAACAACACCGACGAGGTAAACAGGACCGCTAAAATAGCTTGCAGCCAATGAAATATAAGTTGCAGAACCGCCCAAGGCGTTTTCTACTTTATCAAAAGGTGTTTCTACTGTGTCTAAGCCCAAAGAACCGACAACTAATAAGCCCAATGTTTACTCCTGCGGAAATATGTAAAAATTTAACATGTTAAAATAGCTAATTGACTTTATAAAGCATAATTATAATTTGTTTTGACGATTTTGAATCATAAAAGTTAGAACTTAATTATTATCGATAAAGACAGATGGAGAGACCGAAAATCTCTTACTTAAAGCTACAACCTGTCTTAAATTAAGTTTCCTCTTCCCGTTTAGAATTTCTGAAACAACACCCTGGCTACCAATTTCTTGCAATTCGCTTTGACTCAATCCATGTTCATCTAATAGATATTTCAAAACTCCTTTCGAATCACCTTTGGGTTCTTCAAAATTTCTATCTTCATAATCTTTAATCAATGTTCCGAGAGTATCAATAAAAGATTCCTTTACCGGGTCAGCTTTTTTGTTTACTTCATCAATCAACTCATCAAGCATATTAACCATTTTATTATATTGCACCTCAGTATGGATGGTTGACAATACATTAGATATTGAAGGCCATACTCTAATGGCTCTTTTTATCTCATTTTTCACTTTTATCATTTTTATACCTTCCATTTTTCTTTATCATATTCTGCATGAGTTAAGACATGACGAATATAAATTCGTTTTGCAGAGAATACTATATAGGCTATAATCCTATATTTATTCCCGCCAATATTAAAAACTATAAAATTCCCAACTTGGTCCGCTTGAGGAAATGTTTTCCTTAGCTCTGCAAAAGAATTATAATTACTATTCTTTACAATCCTATACCATCTATCCATCGGTTCTGTTGAGTCCGGATATCTTTTACCAAATTCCAACAACCTTTTTCTTGAGATTATATGCATAAACAAATATATCTCATATTGAGATATATATCAAGTATTTTTAGTACAATATTTTTTTCTGTACTTATTGATTATGAGTATAGCGTGGAGCTAAGGGGCATCGCGCTTTTGTGAAGTCCCGATTGAGCTTGGGGATATAAAACGAAAATATTCAATAATAATTATCCCGTTTTTTGAATATAATGAGTTTACAAAATACATCAAGTTTAATTGTTAGTTTTTAGAAGTGCCCTAAAAGTATTGATAGTGAAGATTAAATTTTCTCCTATTACTAATTTTCGAAATCCTTGTCTTTATATTTGTTCATTTGAGAATTATTTTCTTGACAGTTAATTATTTAATTCGTTATTTTATAAGCACTTATTCCGAACTTTCCGGTTGAGGGGAAATTCTCAATAAGTTTTCGTGTGTTATATAAAATATAATAAGTGGAAGCATGAAAACTACTTCATAAGGTTATCAATTTTATTTTGTTTAATAACTTAGAAGGGATTTTTATATGATAAAGAAAAACATTTATTTGAATTGTTATTGAGGCAAAATTAATATGACTAAAAAATAAAATGAAAGCTTTTTTCAAACTAAAATATTTCTTCATTACAATAATTGTTTTCGTAATTATATGGTTATTCTCGTTGCTTCCGGTGAATCTAGGGTTATTTAATCCGTTAAGAAATGCACTTTATGATTTTGACTTAAACGATATTGCTTTTTCAAAACTAAATAACGACCGAGCCGCAGATACTAATATAGTTATTGTCAACATTGGTTATCTTAATAGGCTAGAGTTAGCTAACCTTATCACCAAAATTAAAAATTTTAACCCGAAAGTTGTCGGGATTGATGCTTTCTTTAAAGAGAATAAGGATCCTATAAGTGATTCGCTATTAGAAGATGCTATAAACTTGGATGGAAATACTGTTTTGGTGAATAATCTAGGAGATTATAACAAAAATAAAAAGCAATATGAAAATTTAGCATCATCAATATCAAGGTTCAGCAATAATTCCTTTGCAGGATATGCTAATTTGCCAAGCAAAGATGCATCAAGTTTAACTACTGTCAGATTATTTAAACCACGCTCAAATGTCAGAGATTCTTTAGTAAATGCTTTTGCGGTTCAAATTGTGAAATTGTATGATCCTGTTTCTTATAATTATCTGCTTCAGCGAAAAAACGATTTTGAAACCATAAACTATCGTGGTAATGCGGATAAGTTTTTCTATATAGACGGGACAAATCCTGAAAATCTTGATAATGCATATTTTATTAGGAATAAAATTGTTCTTCTTGGCTTCCTTGGTTCTTATCCTTCAAACAGAATTTTGGAGGATATATATTATACACCATTAAATAAAAATTATGCCGGTAAAACAGTTCCTGATATGTATGGGGTTGTAATTCATGCAAATATTATCTCAATGATATTGGATAAAGATTATATAAATTCTTTTCCTTCATGGATTGAATTGTTATTAGCAATGGTTCTTTGTTATCTAAATGTTGTTATTCTAAATCTAATAAAGGAAATAAAGATTGATTGGCTAAATCTCGCAGGAGTAATTACAAAAACAGTAGAATTTATATTATTATTATTTATCGATTTAGAAATATTCATTAGGTTTCACTTTAAAATTAGTATAACTCTTATGCTTGCATCTATTGTGCTTATATCAAATGCACAGACTATTTACGAAATTATTGCCGAACATATTCAAAAACTCAGACAAAAACACATGAAAATAGTTTAATTATTATATTTTAGTTGATATTTTGATGATTATAACTTATTTTCAGAATAAATCATTAGGCGAATTAATGATACCTAAAGCAAAGGATAGAATAAATCATCAAGGGAAAAAGCTTTTATTCTCGCTGATTGTGATGATATTTTTATCAGGCATTATCTATTCTCAAGGAATTGAGTTTATAGCTTTATCTTCTAAAGGTAATAATAAAATAGTTAGAAGTAGTAAAGAAGTTAACTTGATTGCGGGAGATAAGATATATGAAAATGATATATTAAGAATTAATAATAATTCATTTGTAAATCTTGTATACAAAGATGGTCACACATTAAACATAAACTCACCTGGTCAATATTCAACAAAAAAACTGATCGAATTAGCTGGTCAACAAAAATCATCAGTTAATAAAAAGTTTGCAAACTTTGTTTTAGCTCAATTCGTTCAGACTGAAAATGATTTGAATAATATGCATACCTTGGGAGAAGTAGTTAGAAGCGGCATTAGTTCAATTGACTATGCTGTCCCGCAGAGCACAAATTATATTGATTCATTGGTAACGTTTAACTGGTATCCATCTGCTAAAAACAATACTTATATTTTTAAGCTTATCGGAGAACCTGATATTACATTATACATGAAAGAATGTAATGATACTTCTATAACTTTTAACCTTGATAACTTGAATCTTCATCGAGGAACTCTTTACAAATGGATGATTTATACGAGTGATATGAAATTTGCATCAGATACCAATGATTTCGTTTGGCTGCCGTTATCTAAAGTTTTCGAAATAAAAGATTCGCTTGACTTGCTTAATAAAGATTTAGGTGATATTGATTCGTCCTTGAAACAAATAATATTAGCATCTTTTTACTCGCGAAATAACCTAAACATAGATATGATAAAATCTTATGAAAGAGCAGTTGTTTTAGACCCGCAAAATATTGATTACAAAAAACTTTTAGAAAATGTATATTATAGATTAGGTCTAATTAGAAAAGCACTTGAAATTAATTCACAATTACAGTAATAAATGAAATATTTTTTACAATATTTAATATATTCATTCATACTTCTAGCTCAAATAAATTTTGCACAGCAATTTGGTAAGGGATTATTATTAGATGATAGTCTTTACGTAAATAGCCCAATAGCTGCACCCTTAATGAGGGGTGATTATAGCAATCTTCCGGAAAAATATTCATTAAAAGAATTTGCGCCCACGCCGGGCAATCAGGGTTCATATAGCACATGTGTCGGCTGGGCAAGCGCTTATGCAGCAAGAACTATTCTGGAAGCAATTCGTTATAAATGGAATAAAAGGGAAATAAATGAAAATGTCTTTTCACCTTCGTTTATTTATAATCAGATAAGATTTGAAAAAAATTGCAGCTCAGGTACGTCCTTATTAGCAGGCCTAGAAATTTTGAAAAAAGAAGGATGCGAAAAGCTTAGTGAATTTACCTATGACTGTAATAGAAATGTTAATTCAAAGGATTCAATATTAGCTTCCAAATATAGAATAATCGAATATCGTGAAATAATTAACAGAACCACTCTGGATAAAACAGTATTTGTAAAAAAAAGTATATCTAATAATAGACCAGTCGTAATTGCGATGCTTTGCCCTCCATCTTTTGATAGAGCAGGCGATCTCTGGCAGCCGGATAAAGAGGAGTATAAATCAAATTTATTCCCGGGTCATGCATTGACTATCATTGGTTATGATGATAATAAATATAATGGAGCATTTGAAATAATAAATAGTTGGGGCGTAAACTGGGGAAATAAAGGATTTACATGGATAAAGTACTCTGATTTTGAAGTTTTCTGCAAGCTCGGATTTGAGGTACTGGATAAAGATAATATCCCGGCTAATGTTCCTGATTTATCAGGGGAACTGAACTTCCGGCTCAGCAATGAACAGCCAATGAAGTCACATTTTAACGGAAGATATTTTGAAATGGATAAATATTATCCAGCCGGAACTTTATTTGAGTTAAGAATTAATAATGAAGAACCCGCTTATGTATATGCATTTAGTGCAAATAACAATTTCAAAACATATAAAATATTTCCTTTCAATGAAAAAATGGTTGCATATCTTCCTTATAGACAAAATAATATTGCAATACCGGATGAAGACCATTATAATATGATTGATACAGCAGAGGGAAAATCATATTATGTTTTTCTTTATTCGAAGGTAAGTTTAGATATTGATAAAATTATGACAGGATTTGAAAAAGAATCCGGGACTTTTTATGATAAAATAATCAGCCAATTGAAGGATCAAATGGTTGATAACGATAATATAAAAATTGATGATCGAGGGAAAATAAAATTTAATGCTATTAGTGACGGCAAAGAAATAGTCCCAATATTGGTAGAGTTTAATAAATAGAATTATAAAGATGAAGAAATAATTTTTATAGAGGTTTTATGAAAAACAACAAATTTATTCTGTTAATTTCCATAATTCTTTTATTCTTGCCGAATAAACTAACAGCCCAACAAAATATCAAGGCAAACTTTGAATATTCAAACGGGCAAATATTCATTCACTATACCTTTGCTGGTAAGAATGATTTGCAATACAAAGTTAGCATAAATCTTAAAAAGAAAAATGATGCTAGTTTTTCTTATATTCCTGAAAACTTATCAGGCAGTATAGGAGTTGGAAATTTTGCCAACAAACAAGATGAAATAATTTGGACACTTAATGAAAATGAAAAGAAATCCCTTCAGGGAAATGATTTTTATTTTCAAATATTTGCCGATGAAATTCCAAAAGAAAGCTCAGGCGGAATTGCTTGGTATACTTATGTAGGCACTATTTTATTAGGCGGTGGAGCGGCTGCAGTATTACTTTTAAACAAGAAATCTCCAACCACAGCCTCAACTACACCAACAACAGGCGGCTTTGCATCACCGCCGAGCAGACCATAATAATTTTTTAAGAGGAATTAGTCATGAAAAAAACAATCATTTTTTTTATCATCATTTTGGTTATCAAGGTGTCAGCTCAATATCAGGGAACAACTCAAACCGGAAGTCTATTGCCTCAGCCGAAAGCAGTTGAATACAATTCTCCCTTAATAACTATTTATAGTCCGAGAGTAAATAACGGAGATACACTGACTGTATATAATAATCAAATTACAATTAGCGGAATAGTTAAAGATGATTATCCCGGGATAAAGTTATTTGTTAATAACACAAATATTCAGCTTAATGGTGATAATCAATATTCCTATTTTACAAATCTCTCTAAAGGTTTAAATGCTATAACATTAAGGGCTGAAAATGTACACAGGAAAACAAGCCTCTATTTATTCTATATTAAATATATACTTGTAGAAACAAAACCTATAGTAGAAATAATTGAACCTAATGTTCGCCCAGGGAAAGATTTTCTTGTAAATGAAAAATCTATTGCTGTCCATGGAATAGCATCATCCCCAAACGGAATTAATAAGATACTTGTAAATAATAATAAGGCTACACTTTTAACAAACAATGAATTTTTCTATAACTATAACTTATCGTCCGGAAGAAATCAAATAAATATTCGCGTTTATGATAACCACAATAACTTTTCTGATACCTCTATTATTGTAACATATAGACCGGTATTAGCTGGACCTGTTATAAGGATTATTGATCCTCCTGCAGAAAGAGGAATTGAGATGGTAAGTAAAAAGGAAGTCGTTAAAATTAGAGGTGTAGCAGTTGATGAAAATGGAGTTAAGAGTGTTTCAGTGAATGATATGCAAGCAAATCTATTACCTACAGGAGAATTTGATATTGACTATTACCTTCATCTTGGTAAGAACCAAATTATTGTCAAAGCAGCAAACGTTTATAATGTCACGACAATCGATACTTTTTATATCGACAGAAATTTAGAATCAATTCTTACCGCAGGTAGATATATAGCTTTAATTATTGGTATTGATTCTTACACGGGTCATTGGCCACATTTAAATAATGCAGTGCACGATGCTGAGAGTTTATCCGAAGTCTTAAAAAATGATTATGTTTTTGATACCGTAATAACTTTATTGGATAAAAAAGCAACTCGGACAAACATAATTAATGACTTAGACTGGCTGACTACAAACACTAAGCCCGAAGATAATGTATTAATCTATTATTCTGGTCATGGTCAGTTCAACAAGATACTTAACAAGGGATTCTGGGTACCGGTTGATGCAACAACCAATTCAACGGCAGGTTACATTTCAAACAGTGACGTTAAAACATATATAGGCGGTATTCCAGCAAAGCACACTTTACTAATAAGTGATGCTTGTTTTGCGGGAGATATATTCAGAGGCCCATCTACGGAAAGTATTCCTTTTGATCCAAATAATATGGATAAATATTACAGGGATGTTTATAGAAAGCCAAGCAAGGATGCTATTACCTCTGGAGGTTTAGAAGAAGTGACCGATGCTGGTAAAGACGGTCATTCAGTTTTCGCTTATTATCTGCTGAAATCCTTAAAAAATGCTCCCTATAAATTTTGGGATTCCTCACAATTATTTAACGATTTCAAAATAGCAGTGACAAATAATTCAGAACAGACACCGGAAATGCAGGCAATTAGAGATGCAGGTGATGAAGGCGGACAGTTTGTGTTTGTTAGAAAATGAGCTTGGAAAAATAGCTTGAACATCAAATGTAATTAGTAAAAATGAAAAAATGATATTGCATCGTATGAGGTATAAATGAAATTTATAAATGTTCTTATACTAGCTTTATTATTGCTTATAATTACGAATTACTCTTTATTCTCACAAAATTTCTGGGCTAAAACAAACGCTCCTTCAGGAACTCAATATATTGTTTATTCAATCGTTTCAAATAAATCGGGTGATGTTTTTGCTGTTGTATCCAATACAGGTATATATAAAACGACAGATAATGGGAATACTTGGACATTATGCTTTTCTCAATATACAGATGTAAGAAATATTGCTATAGGTTCTAATGGATATATTTATGTTGGTACTTGGGGAGGAGGTATTTACATGTCCACAACAAATGGAAATAGTTGGGTAGAGTTAAATGCAACTGTTGGATGGATTATTGGGTCTTTAGCAGTTAGTACAAATGGTTATGTATTTGCTTATACTTCAAATGCCGGTCCAGGTATTCTTAAATCAACAGACAATGGAGCAAGTTGGAATTTATCCCTTAGTTCTTCTGATAATATAACATGTATTACTGCTAGCACTGGCGGTTATTTATATGCGGGAAGTGCAAGCGGTATATTATATTTATCCATTGATAATGGAAATACTTGGAATCAAAAAAGTACTGGACTCCCTGGTAGCAAAATAGCGGTAATCTCAATCGACAACACTGGGAATGTGTTTGCTGGATTTCCTGGCTATCAAGGAATTTTCGAGTCAACTGATAATGGGACAAACTGGACACAGATAAATAACAATTTAAGTGATAAAAGAGTAAATGGCATTGCCATTGACTCAAATAATATATTATTTGTTGGGACCCCAAGTGGATGTTATATATCTTTTGATCATGGCTCTAATTGGAACTTAATCAATAATGGCTTTCTAAATGATGCAACTATTACAAAGTTTGTGCGTTCAATTATTGTTACTCCGAATAATAATGTTTTTGCAGGAATGGACGGAGATGGAATTTATAGAACTAGTAATTCAACGTCTTCAATAGTTCTATTGACAACACCGAATGGCGGGGAGAACTGGCAGGCAGGAACAAATCAAAACGTTAAGTGGCTGAATAGTAATATAACAAACGTAAAGTTAGAATACTCGACAGATAATGGTGCAAATTGGACAACAATTATCTCAAGTTATCCTGCTAATAGTAACAGTTATAGTTGGACTAATCCAAACACTCCTTCATCCATTTGTTTAATTAGAATTAGTGATGCAAGCAATTTGATAATTAATGATGTAAGTAGTAATACCTTTACAATTTCCGGATTGCAAGCATCAACAATAACAAATTCGACAACAAATATTACACAAACTTCTGCGACATTAAATGGAATTGTAAATCCAAACGGTTCAAGTACAACAGTTCAATTTGATTACGGAACAACAACGAGTTATGGTACGTCAATAACTGCTACGCAAAGTCCTGTAAGTGGGGACACTAATGTAAGTGTAAGTGCAAATATTACTGGACTGACTCCAAACACATTATATCATTTTAGAGTAGAGGCAACAAATTCAGCGGGAACAAATTATGGAGCGGATTCAACATTTAATACTCTTATTACTGGGGAATATAAGACTGATGCAAATACTATTTTACTTTTACACATGGATGAATTAAATGGTTCGACGGTCGGCGATGCTAGCGGGCTAGGTTTTAATGGCACTACATCTGGTTCTCAAATTACACAAGGTCGGTTTGGAAATGCACGTCGGATGACTGAATCAGGTGATTATATAACAATTCCTCCTCAAAAGATATTTAATCCAGGCACTGAATTCACTGCAGAAGCTTGGATCAAATATGATACGGTAAAAGGAAGTACCTCTTCAATCATTCATAATTCTACTGGTTTTGGGTTTAATATATTACCAGCTTCTTCGGATAAATCAACTTGTTACAATTATGTCCGTCTTTACATTGGTGGATCATATGTTGATTCGTATGGAGGGATTACTTTTCGAAAGGGAACCTGGAATCATTTGGCTTTCGTCCTTAAGAATAATGTCATAACGACATATATCAACGGGGTTGTGGCATTTCAATCAAGTTACACTGGCACTGTCAATGTATCGTCAAACCCTTTAATTGTCGGCGCGTTTTCAGGAACAATTGATGAAGTACGGATTTCCAACAAAGCACGTTCTCCGGAAGAATTTAATCTCCAACTTCCGCCGATAAATTTGAATGGAAATGTTGTTGGCAAGACGGTCAATCTATCCTGGCAAAATGGTGGTGGCGCTATTGGACTGCTTCGTTATAAGATTTACAAAGGTACTGATTCAACAAATGTAATTCTTATTGATTCTACTAATTCAACTTCTTATATTGATACTAACATAACTAAAGCGCCAACGTATTACTACAAAGTTAGCCCGGTTGATTCTTCAGGTTTTGAGAGTTCGATGAGTTATGCAGCTATAATTAAAACAGGATTTGGTTCACCAATTGTCACTACACTCAAAGCCTCGAATTTAAGTTTTACAACAGCCTCACTTAATGGAATAGTAAATCCAATTGGCACAAATACTATTGTAGGTTTTGATTATGGGACAACTTCAAGTTATGGAAGCACAGCTACTGCATTTCAAAGTCCTTTAAGTGGTAACAATAATGTAAATGTTAATGCAGATATAACGGGGTTAACACCCAACACACTTTATCATTATAGGGTGAGAGCCACGAACAATGTTGGGACAACATATGGTGCTGATTCAACTTTCACTACACTTAATGTTCAATCTAAACCAACTGCAACGACAGAAAATGCTACAAGCATTAATATGACTTCCTCAATATTAAACGGGATAGTTAATGCGAATGGCCTAAACTCTACAGCTCAATTTGATTATGGATCTACTACAAACTATGGAAGCTCAATTACTGCAACACAAAGCCCCTTAATCGGTAATAGTGATATAAGTGTAAGTGCCAATATCACTGGGTTAACTCCAAATACACTTTATCATTATAGAATTGAAGCAACAAACTCAGCGGGAACGAGTTATGGTGCAGATTCTACTTTTACAACTAAATCAACCTTACCATCACCTGGATCATGGTTATCATTAGCAAATATGCCGGGCGCTAGAATAACGCCGTTCGCAGCAGCAATAAATGGAGTAATTTATGTTGCAGGTGGTGATAATGGCACTTCCGATGATGCAACACTACAAGAATATGCTATTTCTTCAAATACTTGGACAACTGGAGCATCAATGCCCGGAGGCAGGTATCAAGGCGACGGAGCCGCAGTTATAAATGGTAAAATGTATGTTACTGGTGGATGGACGACCGCCGGCAGACTACCTAATTCAAATTTGTGGTCTTATAATCCAGCATCAAATTCTTGGGCAACATTAGCAAATACTCCGACTTTAGCTGGAGGTGGAGCATCAGAGGCTATAAATGGCAAATTATACGTTACTACAGGCGAAGACGGAAACAGCGGGTACCGAAATTATCTTTGGGTTTATGATACTACCCAAAATGCTTGGTCAACCTTGGCTTCTTCGCCTGACGCATGCTCTCAATCTGCTTATGGTGTAATAAATAATAAATTTTATGTTGCAGGCGGCTATAATTCATCGGCTCAAGTATCTAATCAAACTTATGTTTATGATCCGGCTAATAATACATGGACAACTTTAGCACCAATGCCGACTCCAATATCTAGCCCCTATAGTGGAGTAATCAATGGAAAGCTTTATGTAGCAGGAGGATATAATGGTAGTAATTTTGTTTCAAGTGTAGAAGTTTATAATCCTTCTTCAAATACTTGGACCACTGATACTCCGATGTTGTCAGCTAGAAGCGGTGGGGCTTCGGTAGTATACAATGGGATTCTTTATGCTATAGGTGGAACGAATGGAGTAGGTCCAATGTCTTTAGTTGAAGCATACATGCCCACTAATTCACCCGCATCTGTTGTAACAAACTCCGCAATAAATATAACTCAAACAAGTGCTACTTTAAACGGAACTGTAAATGCAAATGGTTTAACTACGGCAGTTCACTTTGACTATGGAACAACTTCAAGTTACGGGGATTCAGTTACAGCAAATCCAAGTACTATTACAGGAACAAGTAATATATCAGTAACTGCAACTATAAGCGGATTAACACCAAACACTGTTTATCATTTCAGAGTTGAAGCATCAGATTCAGCAGGAATGAGTTATGGATATGATTCAACTTTTACTACTCTCAGCGTTCAATCCTCTCCTTTTGTTAGTACACAAAGTGCCAATAATATTTCTGATACTTCTTCAACTCTTAATGCAATTATAAATCCAAATGGTGCAAATAGTGAAGTAAAATTTGAATATGGTATCACTTCCGCTTATGGAGATTCAGCACTGCCGGCACAAAATTCTTTTAGCGGGAATTCTAATACAAATGTCAGCGTATCTATTTCAGGATTAACTCCTAATACTTTATATCATTATAGAGCAGATGCAACAAATTCAGCGGGAACGAGCTATGGAGCAGATTCGACATTTAGAACCATAAGTAAAATATTAAAACCAATAGTAACAACAGAAAGCGCAACAAATATTACTCCAAATTCATCCAAATTAGTTGGTATCGTTAACCCAAATGGATCCTTAACAAACGTTCAATTTGAATATGGAACAACAACAAGCTATGGTACGTCAATAACTGCTTCACAAAGTCCGGTAACAAGTAGTTCAAATGTAAATGTTAGTGCAAATATTAGCAGCTTAATACCGGGTATTACTTATCATTTTAGAGTTGAGGCAACAAACTCAGCCGGAACAAGTTACGGAGCTGACTCAACTTTTACCACACTTAATGTTCAGTCTATACCAACAGCAACAACAGAAAATGCTACTAACATTACTACAAATTCATCAACTCTAAATGGATTAGTAAATGCAAATGGAGCAAGTTCCACTGTTCAATTTGATTACGGAACTACAACAGGTTATGGATCTTCAAAATCTGCTTCGCAGAGCCCAATAGGCAGCGATACAAATACAAGTGTTAGTGCCAATATCACTGGGTTAACTCCAAATACACTTTATCATTATCGGATTGAAGCAACAAACTCAACCGGGACGAGTTATGGCTCTGATTCAACTTTTAATACTTTACAAGCTTTACCTACGGTAACTACAAATAATCCCACAGAAGTGAATGTTAACACTGCAATTTTAAATGCTTTTGTAAATTCAAATGGATCAAATTCCAATGTAAGATTTGATTATGGAACAACTTCAAGTTATGGTAGTTCAATTGCAGCAACACCAAGCACTGTGTATGGAAATTCTAATACGAGTGTATATGCAGGCATTAGCGGACTTAATTCTAATACTTTATATCATTACAGAATTGAAGCAACCAATAGCGGAGGAACAAGCTATGGCAGCGATATTTCATTTCAGACTTTTTCTACCACAACTAGTATAACCTATTCTTATACGTTTGGAGGAGATATTACCAATACCAATAATTACGAAATAATTGGAATTCCGGGTAATAGTTCTTTGATGTTGAGTAGTGTTTTGTCTGGGACAGAGAGTCAGGATTGGGTTGCATATTACGACAATGGCGCTGTTAATAATTATCTTGTAGAATTTGATAACTCCTCATTGTTCGAGTTTAGTCCAGGTAATGGCTTTTGGATACTTAGTAAAAACCCGATTAGCTTATCTCAAACTGTTCCTAATGTTTCATTGGATAGTAAAGGTAATTATTCAATCCCTCTGCATGCAGGATGGAATATAATATCCAATCCATTTAGCGCTGCCTGTATTTGGGATTCAGTTATTTCCTTAAATGGATTGTCATCAAATGCTGTAATTTATAATTGGAATAATGGAAACTGGCAAACTGCAAGTGTATTCACACCATATATTGGCTATTACTTTTATAATAGTTCAAATTTATCATCATTAACTATTCCTTATAATGCCACAGGTAAATTGAGCAAAATTAGTGTCACAAACACTAATGAACAAAATCATACTACAATTGCAACGGGTGAGCAGGTTATCAAAATTTCCTTAATATCTAATGGGATTAAGACATCATCAGCTTATGCAGAAATTAACCCTAAATCAATTGCAGGTTATGATCAATATGATTTATTATCCCCGCCGTCTGATTTCAATGAAGAAAGTTTAACACTTATAAATGATAGTTTGGCATTAAGTTATAAAAATCTGATAATAGACTCCCGACCTGCTATAGGAGACGGAATGGCATTTAATATAGCTGTAACTAATAAACAGGAAGGACAATTATCTCTAAACTTTAGTGGTTTAAGTTCGTTCAATAATTATGAATGTTATTTAATGGATAATAATTCAAAAGAATTCTTTGACCTAAATAATAAAAGCAATATATCAATTAGAAGCTCTAAGGCTTCCGGCTATGAGTTATTTATTGGTAATAAAGATTATATAGAAAAGCAGATGGAAGCAAATGCCCCCAGCAGTTATTATTTATATCAAAATTATCCTAATCCATTTAATCCGAGTACAGTGATAAGATATGCTTTGTCATTCAATAGCAATATAAAAATAGAATTATACAATATTTTAGGCGAAAGAGTAAAAGAATTAATAAACGGAGAAAAAGAAGCAGGATTTCATGAGCTAAATTTCAATGCTACTGGTTTAGCCAGTGGAGTATATTTCTATACGATTGAGGCGCGGAGTATTGATGGGAAAAAAGAATTTAGAGATACAAAAAAAATGGTACTACTTAAATAGCAACCAATTATCTTAATAACAAAATGAGAGCCACTATAATGCGGCTCTTTTTTATTAAGTATTGCCATAAGTTCGTTTCACAGACATTAATGTCGGCAATTGATAATATAATAATACGTAAGGTTAATTGTATTTTATAGTTAAATTGCACTAGGTTATTTTTTCTAGCGGAACCTGGAATAACCTGATTTTATCGTCATCTTTTACGATATCATTGTTTAGACGGATGATGCTTTCGCTTAGCTTGTTTAATGTTGCTTCATCCCGGATTGCAAGCATTCTAACCGAATTATAGCCCGGAAAAGTTCTATTGCCAAGATGGGCTTCTGTATGATGTCCTTTCCCTTTGACATTTTCCCATTCGGTATAGTAATCAATATCTAAATCTATCAGAAGCTTATTAATTCTTTCTTCAAGAATATCGTGATATATCATAAATATAATTTTCATTTTTCCCTCCTGAAAAAATTTAATTTATTTTTATTAATCAGAGGTAAGTTAGCAAATATTTTTCTAATACGTGACGGAGATAAATCATCAAGAATCGAATAAACAACCGGGACAATAAATAATGTTAATAATGTGGAAGTAATCAAACCGCCGATAACTGCCTGTCCCATCGGTGCACGAAATTCGGAACCTTCGCCTAAACCAAGAGCAACCGGAATCATTCCGAAAATCATAGCGAAGGTAGTCATCAAAATCGGGCGAAGTCTGGTCGGACCGGCTTTTAGCAAAGCATCTATTCTTGAAAGTCCTCTGCCTCTAAGGACATTAGTAAAGTCGACCAGGAGGATTCCATTCTTGGTGACAAGTCCCATCAGCATTATTATTCCAATCAGGGAAATAACCGAAATCGAACCTCCGAAAATTAAAAGCATTAAAACTGCTCCGATAATAGACATAGGAAGCGCAAGCATAATAGAAAACGGATGGACAAAACTGTCGAACTGAGCGGCAAGGACTATATAGACAAAGATTACAGCCAGTGCCAATGAAATTAATATATTACCAAACGCTTCTTCCTGCTGCTGCCCTTCACCGACAACGCTTACGGAATATCCGGGATCAAATTTTATATTTTTAGTTTGCTTTGTGATATCACCAAGAACATCGCCTAAGAATCTTCCCGTAATATTAGCATCAATGCGGATTTCTTTTTGTCTGGCATAACGGTTTATCTGAGAAGGACCGACGCCCGGGACAATACTTGCCACATCCGTTACCGGAACTATCAACGGGCTGCCGTCAGAATTATTTTTACTGCTTTTGATCGTTAAATTATATAGATTATCAAGAGTCGAGCGGTCATTTTTATTTAATCTTACTCTAACATCAAATTGTTCATCGCCTTCCTGAAATTGAGTAGCCACATAGCCATCAACCATAGAGCGGACAGAAGAAGCGATCAGGAAAGGATTCACTCCTAAGTCCGAAGCTTTCTGCCTATCTATTATAATACGAATTTCAGGTTTTGAAGTTTCGAGACTATTTTCAACATCTACAGTACCATACGTGTTTTTTACAATCGATTCAACTTTATCGGCATAGACAGACAGCTTGTTAATATCCTCTCCGCGGACACTAAGAGTAATAGGTTTAGCATTTCCTCCCGGACCTCCCTGCAGCAAGAAGCTAATATTAGCGCCGGGAATAAGCTGCAATTTCTTTCTTAATTCGCTGATAATTTGTTTATCACTTTTTTTCCTATCCTTTTTATTTACAAGTTTAACCAAAATATTTGCTTTAGTAACCGGATCATTAGAAGCGCCGATAGTAGTCAGATTTGTTGTAATTTCAGGATACCCTTTTAATATCGAGCCAATTTTATTACAAACATTCGCTGTCTGTTCAAGAGAACTGCCGGGAGCAGCATTCACGACAATATTAAATTCATTTTGGTCGCTATCGGGAAAAAATTGGCTTCCCATTTTCCCCATAATTAAAAAGCTAAAGATAAAAACTAAAATAGAAGAAATAACAACCGACTTTCTATGATGTAACGCCCAATTTAATCCCGTTTTATATTTAACGCTAAGCAATTCAAAAAAATGATTAAAATAAAAAAGTATTTTATTTTTAATATTCCCCTCTTTAGAAAGAGCTTCGTCCTCCCTTTTAAGCCATTTTGAAGAGAGCATAGGAGTCAAAGTAAAAGCCACGAATAATGAGACAAGCACAGCAGCAGAAATAGTGATGCCGAACTGATAAAAGAACCTACCGACAATACCGGGCATAAAGGCAACCGGGACGAAAACGGCGACAATAGTAAAAGTTGTTGCCATAACAGCAAGACCGATTTCTTCGGAAGCAGATTTAGCTGCTTCCATAGGAGTCTCTCCCTGATCCATGTGTCTGTATATATTTTCTATAACAACAATCGCATCATCAATCAGCAGACCCACAGCTAAAGACAGTGCCAGAAGAGACATCATATTTAATGTAAAATTTAAGGCATACATAATTATGAAGCTGGCAATAATTGAAGACGGAAGAGCAAATGCGCTGATAATAGTAGCCCTGAAGTTCGCAAGGAAAAGATAAATAACTATTATAGCTAACAATCCGCCGTAAAGGATATCGAAGAGGACATCATTAATAGAATTTTTTATAAAGACGCTATTATCCTGAGCCAGCAGAATATTTACGCCGGCAGGCAGTTCTTTTTTAATACTCTCTAATTGTTTTTTTACATCTGAAGCAACTTTAACCGTATTGCTGCCGGACTGTTTAATAATATTCAGACCCACGGCAATATTGCCGTTAACATTAGTCAGACTCACCTGTTCTTTCGTACCGTCATAAACCGAAGCGACATCGGAAAGATAGACCGGTTTTCCTTTAAATCTTGCGACAATAACATTATTAAAATCCGAGACATTCTTATACTTACCCATAGTTCTCAGTAGAAGCTGTTGAGAACCATTAATTAAATTCCCGCCGGGAATTTCCACATTTGAAGAGCCGACATTTTGAATAATATCCTGAATAGAAATACCGTATGCTTTCAGTTTATCGGCATTAACCTGAATCTCGATTTCTCTTTCTGCGCCGCCGACTAAATCGACAGAACCAACT
>JAJYOQ010000026.1 GCA_021796135.1 Bacteroidota bacterium | reverse complement strand
AATAAAAAAGAGATAACACAAAGAGTCGAAAATCCTACTACACTCTCTGATAGGAATATAATAATAAAAGGAGCTGAAGACCTGGCATTTAATCATCCATTATTAGGATATGGTCCGCGTTCATTTCATCAAATATTTCCTTATGTTAATCAATTGGCAGACAAGCGCATAGGAAGCTGGCATAATGATTTTATTCAGGTCTATTTTGAAAGTGGGATATTGGGACTTATATCATTTTGTGTTTTAATTATCTCAATTCTTTGGTATTCATTTAAATATTATTTATCAGAAAAAATTAACCTAGATAATAAAAACATTTCATTTGGAATATTTTTAGCCGTTATGGCATTAGTTCTATCTGCACTTACAGCAGGTTTTATTGATTCGCCAGTCCTTTCAATAGAATTTGCTTTTTTTGTGTCGCTTTTACCGGCAGTAATTCGTCTTCCGCAATTATTGCCAATTTATAAGAACAAATAACAAGTAAATTGTTTCAATAGTTTTAAAATTACGATACTGGGAGAATTATCAATGGAAAATAGCGTAACAGAAATTTATAAATTAGCCGAAAATTTATCTTCTCAGATAAATAATAAAATTCCAGAAATAGGAATAATTTTAGCTGCTGGTCATGGGAAAAGAATAAAATCACAAAAATCAAAAATGCTGCATAAGATATGGGAAATTCCTACAGTGGAGCGCGTATTTAATGCTTGCCGAAATGGAATCGAAAAAATTAATTTAATAATTGTCGTTGGGATAAAAGCCGAAGACGTTATGCATGTAATTGGTAAAAGAGAGTCAACCATTTTTGCTTATCAGGAAAAACAAAACGGAACCGGTCATGCAGTACAAGTGGCACTGGAAAAAATTAAGCCCAATGATTTTGATGGTATTGTTTATGTACTGCCTGGCGATATGGGTTTGATAAATGAAGAAACTATGCAATCATTTCGAGAAGAGTTTATTAAAAGTAATTCTGATATGATGGTACTAACTGGGATTTTTGAAGGTAATCCAAAAGAGAATTCCTATGGACGTATTATTAGGGTTAAACAATCAGATATTGAGGGACAATCTTCCGGAAAAGATTGGGGTAAGGTTATTGAAATTATGGAACACAAAGAGATTCTCTCACTGTCTGATAGTGAACCTTATCTAGTTAACTTCAATAACCGAACCTATGCCTTCTCAAAAAAAGAATTACTAGAAAATAATGAATTCAATTCCGGAGTTTATGCATTCAAATATAAAAAATTAATTGAGCTTATAAACTTGATTACAAATAATAATGTTCAAAATGAAATTTATATTACTGATTTAATCTCATTATTTAATAAAAAGAAATATACCGTACAGGCAGTAAGCCCCCGCGAACAATATGTTGTTATGGGTTTCAATAATAAATCTGTTCTTAAGGAAATGGAGGCAGTTGCTCGGCATAAAATCTATGAAAAGCTAAAGGATATTATAGAAATAAGTGACCCTGAAGATTTTTTTATTGAAGAAAATGTCGTTGATGATATTATTAAAATGGATGGTAAGAATGTACCGCTAGACATATCTATTGGAAAAGGAGTGTATATCGGAAAGGGAACCAAATTAAATTATAATCTGGAACTTCAAAAGAATGTCTTTATTGACGGTAATGTCCATTTTGGTAAAAATGTTGTGATAAGACAAAATGTTCACATTTCTTGTTTCCCTGATCAGGAATTTAAGATCGGAGATAGTGTGGAAATTTATTCAGGCAATATTATAAAGGGAAATATAATTATTGGGGATGGATCGCATATAGAATCTAGTGTAAATATGACAGGCAGTGATGAGTTTCCTCTTAAGATTGGAAAAAATGTCTTAATCAAAGGGACTAGTTATATATTTGGTTCTATAATTGAAGACGAAGTTCATATTGAGCATAGTGTCATTATTAAGAAGAATGTAACTCGATTAATAAAAAGAGATGGTACTATTCAGCCTATTAAGTTTTATCTCCCTATGCCTGAAGGAATTGATGCAATAGAAAACCTATGAAATAAAAAAGGCTCTTCAAAATGAAGAGCCTAACCGTAAATAAATAAGAATCAAATTTATTTCTCTTTAACTTTAACTGCTTTTAAGCTATTAACATGCTTTGTTAAGGCTGATTTTTTCCTAGATACTGTATTTGAATGCATCAAACCCTTTGTTGCACTCCGATCAAGAATTGCAACTGCTTCTTTATATAATTTTTCAGCTTCTTCTTTATCTCCTGAGGATAGAGCTTTCTTTACTATCGTTTTTGCCTTTGATTCAGCAATCTGATTTATTTTTCTTCTTCTAGCGCTAGTACGTATTCTTTTCTTAGCTGATTTATGACTCGCCATATATCAATAACCTTTACCTTAGATATAAAAATTTGCATCCAAATATAGGGAAACCTCAGTTTGATGTCAAATTTTACTTATTTAAATTTAATGCTTAAATTCATTCCTATTCATATTGTTATAGAATTAAATGCTTAAAGTCAATGAAATATATTATTCAATTCAGGGCGAAAGTACAAAAGCAGGGCTTCCATGCATTTTTATAAGGTTAACTTATTGCAACTTAAGGTGTAAATATTGTGATACAGAATATGCTTTCTTTGAGGGAAAAGACTTGACTATTGATCAAATCCTAGACGAAGTAAGAAAAATAGAGTGTAATTTAATTGAAATAACCGGTGGTGAACCTCTCGTTCAATTAGAATCAATCGAATTAATGAAAACCTTGTGTGATAATGGTTATGATGTTTTGCTTGAAACAGGAGGAAGCTTACCGATTAATGCAATAGATCCTAGAGTCAAAATAATAATGGATCTAAAATGCCCGTCAAGCGGAATGTTAAAGAAGAATTATTACGAAAATATTAATTACATTAAGTCTGGAGATGAATTAAAATTTGTAATCGGTTCACGCGAGGATTATGAATGGTCAAAAAAAATTATAAATAATTATAAATTAACTGATAAATGCAGTGTCCTTTTCTCTGTTGTCTTCGGAGAGCTTGTACCTGTAAAATTAGTTGAATGGATATTAAACGATAAACTTAATGTTAGGTTCCAGCTCCAAATGCATAAATTTATTTGGGAACCGACTGCAAAAGGAGTATAATGAAAATAGCAAAAGAATTTAATTGGGAAATGGGTCACCGATTGCCGGAGCATTTTGGCAAGTGTAAAAATATTCACGGACACTCATACAAAATGTTGGTAGAAATTGAAGGTGATGTCATGGAAAACGGTATGGTAATGGACTATTATCATCTTAAAGATGCAGTTGAACCATTAGTTGAAAAATTAGATCATGCATTTCTTGTTTTTAACGAAGATGAAGATGTTATCGATTTCTTAATTAAAATGAATTCAAAAAAAATGATTGTAAACTTCCAATCTACGGTAGAAAATATTACCAGATTTTTCCTTAATGAGATTAAAAATGCAAGACTTCCGCAAAATATTCATAAGGTAAAAGTTCGTGTATGTGAAACACCGGATGATTATGCTGAAGAAGAAATCTCTCTTTAGCAAAAATCAATGAGCAAATATAAAATATATATAGAATATGACGGCACCCGTTACAGCGGTTGGCAAAAACAACAAAATGCTAAAACAATTCAGGGTACAATCATTAAAGCCATTTCGGAAATTTTTGGCAATGTTACTTTTGATTTCCAGGGATCAGGTAGGACCGACAGCGGAGTCCATGCTCTTTGTCAGGTTGCTCACCTTGAAATTAAAAGCATGCTCGCTCCTGAAATTCTTAAATTAAAGCTAAATGACTTGTTGCCGCATGATATCAATATATTGGAAATAGAAAAGGCTAAACCCACTTTTCATGCCCGTCACGATGCTACTGCAAGAAGCTATATTTATCAAATATCACGCAGAAGAACTGCCTTTGGGAAAAATTATGTTTGGTGGATTAAAGACAAATTAGATTTTAACGCAATGAACGAGGCGTCACAAGTATTCTTGGGTATGCATGATTTTTCTTCTTTTGCTGAGGAAGATAAGGAAGATAAATCTAAAAAAGTCTTAATAGATAGCATAAAGCTAAAAGAATCTGGTGATATAATCCTAATCCGGATTCAAGGATCTCATTTCATTTGGAAAATGGTAAGAAGGATTACAGGAATTCTCGTAGAGATAGGAAGGAAAAAAAAATCAATTAATGATGTGTATAGCTATCTAAATAAATTTTCAAATGAACCGGCAAGATATACTGCCCCGCCTTCCGGTTTATTTCTCGAAAATGTGCTCTACAATGAAATCTTGAAAAATGATTCTACTGAACCAATGATTAGGATTTTGACATTTTTGAAATAATATTGTCCCATAATATATTTTTATAATAACTCGGAGAAGAATAATAATGAAACAGATAAACTATTTACTTTTCTATTTATTTATATTGACTCAAATTATACTTGCTCAAAGTGCTGGTGAACCGCTTCAGAAAGTTCCAGATAAAGAATTTCATATGATCGATTTAAATCTTAATCTTCATTTTAATATAAATAAGAAAGAAGTTCTCGGAGTTGCCACCGAAAAAATAGTCCCTCTTAGGGAAAACTATAAAATTGTTCATCTTGATGCCGCAGGAATGAAAATAGAAAAAGTAGTTTTGAGCGATTCTGATATTCCATTTAAATATAACGGAAAAATTCTTTCGATTGAACTTGGCAAAAACTATGGATTAAATGACACATTAATTTATTCAATTACTTATTCTACTATTCCAACCAAAGGCATATTCTTTGTATTGCCCGATAGTGCTTATCCGAATCGAACTCCTCAATTGTGGAGCCAAAGCGAATCCGAAGATGCCCATTATTGGTACCCATGCCACGACTATCCGGATGATTTCGGAACAAGTTCACTAACGGCAACGGTTCCTTCTAATTGGACGGTAGTTTCAAACGGTTTATTAAAAAATGAATCTGAAAACAAAAAAAATGGAACTAAAACTTTTACCTGGGTTGAAGATAAACCACATGTTGTTTATCTCAACTCAATTGTTGCAGGGAAATTTAAGGTTGTTAAAGACAGATGGGACAATATCCCTATTTATTATTATGTATTGCCGGAATATGAAAAGTATGCTAAAAAAGATTTTTCGCATACCCCGGACATTCTAAAATATTTTTCGGAAGTAACTGGTCATCACTATGAATGGCAAAAACTTTCACTTTCAACAGTCACAAATTTTACCGAAGGTGGAATGGAAAACGTTTCTGCTATTACCTTGACAGACAATACTTTGCATAAAATTAATGCGGAACCTCAAACAACAAGTACAGATTTGGTATCGCATGAAACGGCTCATCAGTGGTTCGGTGACTTGCTTACATGCCGATCTTGGAAGCATGCATGGCTGAATGAAGGGTTCGCAACTTTTTTTGAAGCTTTATATGGCAGGCATGCTTTCGGTAATGATCATTTTACATTTGAAATGACGAAAGATCATAATCAGGTTATTAATGCGGATAAAACCGAACGCCGCCCAACAGTATGGGATGGCTATAAATCTGCTGAAGATATTTTCGGAGTTTATATATATCCCCGGGGAGCATCTATTTTAAATATGATGAGAGGAATCTTAGGGGATGATCTATTCTTCAAGGCAATAAAATATTATGTTAAAAAATTCCAATTTAAGAATGTCGATACTCATGATTTCACAGATGCAGTTCGTGAAGCTACTGGAGAAAATTTAGATTGGTTCTATGATGAATGGCTATACAAAGGAGGTCATCCCATTTATGATGTTAGTTATAATTATAATAATACTACCGGAACGCTGACGCTAAATGTTGATCAAGTTCAAAAGGTGGACAGCCTAACACCAGTTTATAAAATGCCGGTAAATATTTATATTATTACTGCTAATCAAAAAATAGAAAAGAAAATTTGGGTAGACTCTTTGAAAAATACTTTTTCATTTAATTTAAATGAAAAACCTTTGATGATTAATTTTGATGAGGGGCATTTATTACTTGATGAAGTTAATTTCAAAAAATCAACTGAAGAATTATCTTATCAATTGAAGAATGATTCTGACGTTTCGGGTAGAGTGTGGGCTGCAGATCAATTATCTTTTAAAAATACTATGGATGCTGTACCTGCTCTAATTGAATCAGCTAAAAAAGATAAATTTTGGGGGGTAAGACAAGCTAGTTTATCAGCTTTAGGGAAATATTCTTCACATGATATTGAAATCGAGCTGCTTCAGGCATTAAAAGATAAAGACACAAGGGTTGAAACTCAGG
This sequence comes from Bacteroidota bacterium, assembly GCA_021796135.1. The sequence continues at coordinate 11,489 of JAJYOQ010000026.1, read as the reverse complement.
CAATTGACCAATTAAAAAAATATAAAGACAATAAGAATATTCCTATTATTCTAAAAGGAATCTTCGATAATCAAAATAATTATTATGTTCGGGCTGCTGCTTTGACAGCCCTTGCTTCCATTGACTCAATAAATGCAATGCCATATATAAACAAAGCGCTCAAAATTGATTCCCATCAGGAAATAATACGAAGTTCAGCTCTTCAAGCCTTAATGAACGTAGATCCTGCAAGAGGGTTTATTGAAGCAGAGAAATTTCTTAATTATGGACAACCTGACCCTCTTAGGATAAGGGCTTTAATATCAATAACAATGTCAAAAGACAATAAAGATTTAACCCTTAAAATTGTCAGAAAAAGTATAGATGATCCTTACTGGCTTATTAGATTGATAGCTGCGGGAGACCTAGGGAGGTTAGGAGACAAATCTGATATTACTTTGTTAGAGAAACTTGTAAAGAATGCAAACAATAATTTTATCCTAAGAACAGCTCAAAAATCTATTAAATTGATAGAAGAAAGAATGGATAAAAATTTAAATTCAGATAAATAAATATTTATAAGAATTTATTTTAATTATAGAAAAGTTTAATAATAGAAGCCCCGATTCTACAGTCGGGGCTCTATAGTTAAAAAGACCAATTAATTATTGGAAATGCAGGAAATTGCCCGCCTGTTTTTATAATATTAAGAATACCTATTTGGAGACCATATAAGCTTTCTGCATAATTAACTAAACCTAATTGAAAACCGCTGACATGACCACCAGAATTATACCAACCACTTTGAAATCCCTTAACATTATTTTTGTTGATATTTAGTAAACCGTCTTGCCAACCGACAACATTTCCTTCACTAATATTAGCAATCCCCAATTGAACTCCATTAAATCCCCCAGAGCCTACATCATTAACAAATCCCCAATCTAATCCAGTCATGGCAACATTCTTGCCATATATTAGATTAATTCGAATTCCTTCTATTGAACTATTTTCCGGGAAAATCTGGATGGGATTGAACAGAGCAATGTTTATTGGCTTATATTGGGCTTTGCCTACTGATGGGAGAACAAGAATAATCCAAAGAAACCACAAGATTTTACTTTTCATGGTAATTTCCTTTCTTGATTTTATTGTTACGCTAAAATATACAAAAGTATTATGAATGAATCATGTGGACATGCGCAAGAATTTCCCCAAATTATATTAAGCTTATGTATATGGGTAAATGTCACTTTTATTCTTTATTTTTGTATTGTAAGATAATTAATCATTGAAACAATCTGGGTTTAAAATGACAAAGCCACAAATTTGGGTAGCAGCGTTTCTTGTAATTTTCCTAATTCTGTTTGTACTTGAAAAATCAACTAATAGAAGTGATATTCAAGAAAAAAATGCACCATCATCAGCACCTCAAATGGGGCAATCGACTCAAGCCTCTACACCACTGGAATTGATGACAAGTATAGGCTGCACTGGCTGTCATGGTGCAGATTTGAATGGCACCAAAATGGCTCCCAACATACATGGTGTAAAAAAATACTGGACTAGAGACAATTTAATTAATTATTTACGCAACCCTGTTTCTTATATGTCCTCTGAACGCTTTAAAAACTATAGAACAAAATTTGAAGTTATGATGCCGTCGTTTAATAATATTGATGTAAAAAATCTGGGAAAAATTGCGGATTATCTTTTACAGCTTCAATAATTAAATTGTAATATTTCATTCGATATTTCCTCATAAGATAAATCGTAATTACCGGCTTTTAATAGAAATCTAGTGTAAGGGTGTGAAGGGGATTCAAATATTTTTATAGCAGTATCTTTTTCAACAATTTTTCCATTCAATAGAATAATCATTTCGTCGCAAAGTCTATTAAGTAGATTAAGATTATGAGCAATACATATAATTGTAATATTATACTCCAAGTTTATTTTTTTTAAAATATTAAGCAAGTTTAATTGCGATATGGGATCTTGTGCAGAAAAAGGTTCGTCCAAAATTAATAATTCCGGTTTTGATGCAAGAACTCTTGCAAGTGCAATTCGCTGCTGTTCGCCGCCGCTCAATTCAAATCCTTTCCGACTTATTATTGAATAAGATATATTTAATGAATTGAATATTTTTTTCTTCTCGCTATTGATTTCATTGCTTTTATATCTTATCCTAATTGCTTCATCTATTATTTTTTCTACCTTTCTAAGCGGGTTTAATATCTCACTATTATTTTGGAAAAGTATTTGAACAGGAGAGGAATTTAATTCCTGCCATTCATTTGCAAAATTCGAAAAAATTCTTCCTTCGGTGGGTAGAAGTATTCCGGCAATAATTTTGGCTAGTGTAGTTTTTCCGCTGCCAGATTCACCTGCTATGCCTAAAATTTTTCCTTTTTCGAGTTCGAAATTAATGTGCGATAAAATATTTTTTTTATCGTGTTTATACTTTTCAGTTTGTTCTGGTACTGAATATCCAATATTTTCTAGTTTTAATAAATAACTCATTTTACTGATTCATTTAAATTATTATTTAATATGAGAAATCCTTTGCTATAATCCGAATGGAATTTATCAAATGAAGTAAATTGAGAAATGCTTCCGTTTGCTAAAAAAGCTATTTTATGACTTGCCTTTTCGGCAAATTTAATATCATGGGTGACAAGTAAAACACTATGGTTTTTCTCAGAGGCAAACTGTTTAATCTTTAATAAAAATAAATTAGCTATTGCCGAATCTATCCCAGAAGTAGGTTCGTCTAAAATTAATATTTCAGGGTCATTCAGAAGAGCTAATGCAAAGGCAATCCTTTGAGCCATTCCCCCGCTTACTTCATAAGGGAATAGCCGAAACAATTTATTTTTTTCTGGTAAAATAAAATAACTTAGAATACTTTCAATATCTGAAACATTTTTTGAAAAATTATTAAAGTAAAACTCAAACTTCTTTAGCGGATCAAAACAATTAATTGCATCTTGAAATACATATTTAATATATTTTCTCCTAATTTCTAATAATTCATCATATCTTATTGAGAGCAATTCTTTATTATGGAACAGAACTTTACCGTTCACGGAATAAAATTTTTTATCAAGTAAACTAGTAAGAGAATTAATTAGAGTAGATTTCCCTGAACCATTTGGTCCGATAATAGTGTAAATATTATTTTCTTCCAATTTAAAATTTATATTATTAAGTAAAGGTTTATTGTTTAGTCTAATTTCATTAATATTTATATTAAGCATATGTGTTCATCAATCATTTGTATTTAAATAACAAAATAATAAATTAAGATGAAAATTATGGATTTTTTTTGCAAATACTAAAAAAAATTAATTTATTCGAATATATTGTTTTTATATTCCTGATAGTCTTTTTACAATCATGTAATAACAATTTTAACAAACACCCAAATGAAATAATCATTGGCATTTCATCGGATATTGAATCCACAAACTCTTTATTTTCTTATACTGTTAATGAAGGGAATATTTCAGAATTGTTATATATGAGCTTAATTCAATATAAATGGGATGACAAAAGCGGGGAATTGATTGATGAACCAATGCTTGCTAAGAATTGGAATTGGAATAGTGACTCATCATCAGTAACTCTTGAATTAAGAAATGATGTATATTGGTCTGACGGTGTTCCATTTACTGCAGCAGATGTAGCTTTTTCATACGATTTATATTCAGACCCTTCGGTGCAAAGCAGCAGGTATGGAACATTTAAATCATTCGTTACAGATACTTCACTTCATATTGATATTAATAAAACATTTGATATTGAGAGTCCCTTTAAAATAAAAATTAATTTTAAGAAAAATATTCCGCCTGACCTAATTGATTTAACTGTACCTTTGATACCAAAACATATTTTTCAAAATATCGATAGAAAAAATTTAATTACTATTGAAAAACAATTGAATCCGGTTACAGATGGTCCTTTTAATTTTGCAGAATGGCAAAAAAATCAGGCTATAATATTAAAATCAAATGATAAATCTTTTCTTCATAAATCTTCCGGTGCGAAAGAAATTATATTTAAGATTATTCCCGATTATACATCGCGCCTAATACAATTAAAAGAAGGGGAAATAGATTTGGCAGAAGATATAAAATCTGAAGATTTAAAACAGCTTTCAGGGATAAAAAAATTTACGATTAAATCCCATTAAAGGGAGAGAATATGATTATTTAGCCTGGAATAATATCGACCCGGAGATTTATAAAAAAAATAATAAAATTGTGCCAAATAAAATTTTCGGCGACCAAAAAGTCAGAGAGGCATTAACTTACGCTATAAACCGGAAGGAAATTCTGCACGAGTTCTTAAAAGACCAAGGAGAAATAGCATCGGGTCCAGTTGCCCCGATTTTTAAGAATGCGTTGGATACTTTATTGAAGCCGTTGGGATTCGATCCTAAAAAAGCAGCTAAAATACTTGCAGATGATGGATGGAAAGATATAAACAAAAGCGGTGTCTTAGAAAAGAACGGTATAAAATTCTCATTCTCTTTATATATTCCATCGGGAAATCCCTTGAGAGAGTTTGCTGCAACTATAATAAAAAATGATTTAAAAGAAATCGGAGTCGATGTAAAAATAGAGACTTTAGAACCGCAGGTATTCTTTGAAAGGATGTTTAAACATGAGTTTGATTCCTGGATGGCTGGTTGGTCCGTCGCAATCCCGCTGGATATGAAATCTTTCTGGTATTCAGATCTTAAAAAAACGCCGATGAACTTTTCCTGTTATCAAAACATAAATGCCGATAAAATCTTACTGAAAATCGATACCGAAAAAAACAATGAAATCAGAAATCAATTATATAAAGAGTTGGAGCGAATAATATATAAAGACAATCCAGTTACCTTTCTATATTGGATAAATAATAATGTTGTGTACAATAAAAGAATTAATAATATCAATATCACTCCGCTCGGTGCAGTTTATCACGCTTGGAACTGGACATTAAATAATTAGCATCTTATGAAAAAAGAATTTTTTATTTTATTAATAAAAAGAATTTTTTCTTCAATCATAGTATTATTTTTATTGATAAGTTTCCTTTTCTTTTTGATAAGGATATCTCCCGGTGATCCATCTTTAAAATTTATATCTCCTGGTTTAAGTCCGCAACTTGCTGCAAAAATAAGAACATCATTTAATCTGAATAATTCATTATTTAATCAATATGGTTCTTTTCTCCTAAATTTAACACATGGTAACTTTGGAATATCTTACACTTATCGTATCCCTGTCTTATCAGTTATAATGGACTTTCTTCCCTTCACTCTCCTATTTTCAATTACAAGCTTTACAATTCAGATTGTTTTCGGATTTTTCCTAGCTTCTATTTCTATAAAAAAAATTAATGGAAGACTTGATAAAACTATTTCCAGAATAAGTCTTATTATTTATGCAGCTCCCACTTTTGTAATAGGAGTTCTGCTTGTTCTTATATTTTCATCTGTTTTAAATGTTTTGCCTTCATCCGGGATATCATCTTTTGAAAATGGCTCCTTTCCGGTAATTCCAAAACTTTTAGATTATTTATCGCACTTAATAATGCCGATTGTTACATTATCATTGGGTGGTATAGCAGTGTTTTATAAATATTTGCGTGATAATCTTCAAAATGTATATTCCCGAACTTTCATTACATATTTACGCGCAAACGGCGTCTCCGAAAAACAAATTTATAGGCAAAATATAGTTCCCAATTCAATAAATCCCCTTATTTCAGTGGCAGGGGTTGAATTAGGAATCTTATTTAGCGGAGCCCTTATCACTGAAGTCATTTTTGGGTTACCAGGCATGGGAAGACTTACAATTAATGCTATTCTTTCCCGGGATTATCCGCTAATTATCGGAACTACTTTTGTCTCGGGCATATTGGTTATCATTACAAATCTTGCTGCTGATTTAATAAAAGTAAAATTGGACAAGCGCCTTATTAAGGGACTCCTAAATTAAATGAATCCCGGAATTAAAAATTGGCACCTTGTAATAGCTATATGTTTATTAGTTTTTATTATAAAAATTAATTTAATTCTTAATACTTATACTCTAATAATTACTATCTTTGAATTATTTATAAAAAACTATAATCTAGCAATTTTGCATTTTGATTTATCATTAATTGATATCATAACCTCTTCTGTGCTAATAGTTATTTTTCCTATTGTATCATTTTATTTGAGACATAAACTAAAGGTATTAGATACAAAAATTAACACAACATTTTTATTTTTAGTAATTCTCTTAATGTTTTTTATTTTTGCTCCTTTAATATCAAGTGTCAATCCTGACTTTCAAAAGAACTTGAATGAGACATATTTGCTGCCGCCTTTTAGTTCACTTATAGTTGTTCATCTTAAAACAAATAATAACGAAAGTGGAAATATTCAGAGTAAATTTTTTACAGAAAGAGCAGCCGTAATTAAAAATTCATTTGATGAAAACATTATTCTTGCTGACAGTATTCATATTGGAAAGGAGGTTAATATCTTTGAAAAAGATGAGAAAATCACTTTACCGAAAGATACTATTTCTATTTCCTCTGGTAAGCCGGTTATTTCGCGAATGTTTTATCTTCTTGGAACCGACGAATTTGGAAGGGATATTTTTTCCAGACTAGTTTATGGAGCTAGAGTTTCATTATTTATTGGATTTGGTTCTGTTTTAGTTTCACTTTTCCTTGGATTATTCCTTGGGTTCTTAGCAGGTTATTCGGGTGGATTTTTAGACCTAATTATAAGCAGAATAGTAGATATGTTTCTATCCTTCCCGGCAATATTCTTTGTAATTCTTATACTTGCTTTGTTTGGTAATTCACTCTTATCAGTTATAGTAGTTCTTGGATTTTCCGGTTGGATGAGTCTATTTAAAATTGTAAGAAGTGAAGTTATCTCAATAAAAAGCAAAGACTTTTTTATTACAGCAAAAATGATTGGCTTGAAGTCTAGTAATCTTTTAGTTAAAGAAATATTGCCGAATATATTATCGCCTGTTATAGTAAATCTTGTTTTTCAATTTGCGGCTGTAATATTAGCAGAAGCAGCGTTGAGCTATTTGGGACTTGGTATTGGCAGCTCGTACCCATCATGGGGTGCTATGATTCAATCCGGGCAAAATTATTTAATTCAAGCATGGTGGATGATATTATCTCCGGGACTGTTTTTAATTTTAACGATTTATTCCGCAAATGATTTAGGAAGAAGACTGAACAAATATTTCAATCCCCGATTAAATAATGATTAATGGAAGATATTTAGTAAAAGATAAAATTGGAGAAGGTCGCAGCAAAGTATTCCTCTGCAGTGATTCTGAATTTCCGGGAAATGATCTGGCTATCAAAATCCTCCCTGGTAATAGCCAGGAAACAGAACGAAAAATATTTAGGAATGAATTCTTCACTTTACGAAAACTTAATCATCCTAACATTATAAAAGCCAATGAGTTTGGTATAATCTCAAATTACTCGGGGAATAAAGATATTTCAATAGGATCTTTATTTATAACTTTAGAATATTTTAGAGGTGAAGAACTTTCTAATTTTACCCTAATTCAAAATAATATAGTAATTTTAGATATTATTAAACAGCTTTGTTCTGCTCTCTATTACCTCCATCAATCAAATTATATTTATTACGATCTAAAACTTGAAAATATTTTAGTGTCAGAAATTAGTAATAAGCCCGTTATTAAATTAATTGATTTGGGTTTTGCTCAGAACATTTCTCAGGTCAGTGAAAGTATAATAAGGGGTACATCTGAATATATTGCCCCTGAAATATTGCGTAAGGAAAATCATGATTTTAGAGTCGATTTATATTCATTAGGAATCTTGTTATATAAATTAGTTTATGGAGAATTTCCTTTTGATACAAAAGATGAACTTGGTATTTACAAAGCCCATTTAGAAAAAGAATTTGAATATCCCCCATCTGATTATAACAATAATTTAATTAGTATAATTAAAAAATTATTGTCAAAAAACCCTGATGAAAGATTTCATAATACAATTGAAGTAATATCAGCGTTAAATTTGCCAATTGATCAGAATCTAATAAGGGATTGGATACCGGCTCGGATATTTTCCGATAGAGCCGATATTCTAAACATTATAAATACTTTCTTTAATGACAATTTAAGTAATGAGATTATAACTATAAGGGGCTCACAGGGTTCCGGGAAAACATCACTTGTTGAAGAAATAAATTATCGATTCGAGAATGTAATATTAATTAAAAATAACAAGGCTAAAACTGGATTTGAATTTGTAAAATTTTTCTTAAATCAGCTTGTCTTCAGTAAATTTATCTTTGAAATTCTGTCTCCCGATATATCGAAAAAAGTTAACGATATATTCGTTTCTACACCTAAAGATTTAATGGCAGATTTAAAAGTAATTATTACCTCAATTTCAACGCTCAGCAATTTTACTATAATTTTGGATGACTTTAATTCTTATGATGATTTTACATTTGAAATTTTCAAAAATATTATTCCAATTTTACAGATAAATAAAACAAAAGTTATTCTTACCGAAAACTCTGATTTGAATTATATATCAGAATATTTTTTTAATCTCCACAAAATATATCTTAACCCCTTTACCGGTACTAATGTTGAGGAGTTTGTAATTTTAAGCTTCAACAAAAGATTTCCACAAAATGATTTAATAAAACTAATAATGATATATGCCGATTTGCTTCCGGGGAACATAGTATCCTTTATAAGAGATATTATTTATCTTCAGCTTATAGAATACAAGCCATCCGGTTTTTCTATAAAAACTACTGAAAAGGAAGTTTCAATTCTAAGGGGATCGCAGGGAGAAATTTTTAATTTAAGGCTTGATGGATTATCTATAGAAGAATTAGAAATAACAAAATTAATTTCTTCTTTTAATATAACGCTGGATGTTTCGACTATATCAAAATTGACGTATTTATCATCTGAGTCAGTATCATTATGTATTTCTGATTTACAACAAAAAAATATTTTTCATCAATATAATAGAAATGATGGTATCACATTTACTTCCGACAGTCTAAAAAAATATGTTTATTCAAAAATTGAGAATCCTACTAATTACCATAAGGAAATAGCTGATAATTTAATTAGACTTTTTAAAGACTTTAATAAAATTGAAATTGCCAGACATTATGAATTATCCGAAAATCACATCAAAAGTTATGAATTATTATGGAGTGAAGTGAATTCGTCAGAAAAATTATCTGCTTTTGCATATCAAAAGAATATTCTTTTACATCTTCTGAGATTACGACTTAATGAAAGTTATTTTACTGATGTCAAATATCGGTTAGTAAATATTTATTATAAATTGGGAGAATTTCAGAATGCTCTTTCAATTATAAATGAACTTCTTACTCGAGTACAGGAAAAAGATTTTAGAAATGATATATTATTTTTAAAGGGAGTCTGCTTAATAGGAGTGGGAGAAAATGAAAATGGGAAAAATTATTTAACCGATCTCTTGCCATCTATTAAAAATGAAACAAGGAAGCAATCTATTCTAGTTGAAATAGCAAGTGCTGAGTTCGAAATGAATAAGTTTGAATCGGTAAATCAAATTTGTATTTCTGTTATAGCAAACTCATTTACTATAGAAGAAGATAAGGCTAAATGCTATAATATTTTAGGATTGATCGGATTATTTAAAAATGATGTTTTAAATAAATCCGTTGAATACTTTGAAAAAGCAAAGAAAATTTATGAAGAATTAAATATACCATCAAGAATAGCACAAATGAATGCAAATATTGGGATTATTTATAATATTCAGGGGAACCATGAAAGTGCAAAACACTTTTGGACAGTTGCATTGAAAGCGAATAAAGAAATAGGAAATTTGGAACAAGAGGGGAAACTTCTTATCAATTTTGGCATTTATTATTATGATAAACTGAATTTTTCTGAAGCTATTGAAAATTATAAAAAAGCTGTATCAATATTTTCCAATATCGGCGATAAATTTGGAGAGGCGCAATCTCTGGAAAATTTGAGTGAAGTTTACTTGTATATTTGTAATTACCAGGAGGCCCTAAATTCAATAGAAAATTCTATTTTGATATTTTCAAATTTGAAATATAAGTTAGAAGAACTTTTTGCTCAATTTATACTAGCTAAGTTAATATATATAATTGGTGATTTCAAAAGAGTTTCTAATATAGTAAGGGAAAATTATTCTTTACTTGAGACGGAATCAATTTCAGATAAAATTAGGGTCCAATTTTTATATTTATTTGAACTTGAAAAATCGATCTCAGGTTTTGCAGCTACAAAAGAAGAATCTCTACTTTCTCTTCAGTCGCATTTCTATGAGCAAAAAGACATAATTCATTTTTTTTCCACTACTATACTAATTGTGGAATATCAAATCTCATTAAATAGAATTGATGATGCTTTAGCGACTCTAACAGCTAATAATATAAATAATTTAATTAAAGAAAATGTAATGATGTTTGCAGAACAAAAATATATGCTTGGTATAATATCTAAAATTAAACATTTTGAGAACCTTCTCTCACCGATAGAATATTTTATTTCTGCTTTTGATGCAATTAAAGAATTTACAATTACCGAGCTTACTTGGAAAATATTGTATGAGCTGGGGTGCGCTTATTATCAAAGAGGTAATTACGGTAAAGCAAAAGAAAATTTGCATTATTCTAAGGAAATTATTATTTATTTTGCTGATTTAATTAAGGATAAGAACTTGCGTGACATATACTTAAAAAGATCTGACCGGGAAAATGCATTGAAACGAATAATAGAATTGGGTATTTGAATTTGATCTCAAAAAATAAAATTCAGATTAAAATATTTTCTGATATAAAAGACGTGTCTTCAATTAGCTCATCTGTCAATCAGCTTGAGCTCAAAAATATGAATACACATTCTTCCTTCCCCAAAATTTTTGATATTTTACCTAATGAAATTATTATAATCCAGATAAATAGTATTCAATCAAAATATCTTAATAAAGTTCTTGAGGATAAAAATAATCTTAAAAATAAAATTATTTTTGTGACTCAAAATAATGATGCTTTGTTAATAAGTTCATTAGTTAAACTTGGATTCAATGATATTTTTATTTTCCCTTATGAATTATATAAATTTATCTCATATATAAATGAAATAATAACAACCCGTTCTTATTTTACTGAGGATTTATCAGCCGATAGTTTCGAAAAGAGATTTGACGATTTTAGATCTTTAATCGGAAACTCAGAAGCTTTCGTTAAAGTGATTGAACTTGCTAAAAAAGTAGCAATCAAAAGTGATTCAAATATAATTATTCTTGGAGAAACAGGAACAGGCAAAGGGCATCTTGCAAAAGCAATACATACTTTAAGTGAAAGAAAAGCTTCGCCATTTGTTGATATTATTTGTAATGCTATTCCTGAAAGCTTATTAGAATCGGAATTATTTGGGTACGAACCAGGTGCTCCTTGAAAC
>JAJYOQ010000396.1 GCA_021796135.1 Bacteroidota bacterium | reverse complement strand
GCGGAGAATTGAAGCAGTATCAAGTATTGATTGACCCTCAAAAGATTTTCAACTATAACATTTCCATCCGTAATGTAATTGAAGCAGTTTCCAACAACAACGCAAATGCACCCGGCGCTTACATCGAGCATAAACAAGAACAATATGTTGTTGTGGGCGAAGGCATTGCAAAATCAATGAACGACATTGAAAACATTATTATAAAATCTACGGAGGGCACACCGGTACTTGTAAGAAATGTTGCTGAAGTAAAAGAAGGGTCTGCAATCCGGCAGGGCGCTGTTACTTTGAACGGTAAATCTGAAATCGTAAGCGGCATTACAATGATGCTGAAGGGAGAAAACGCAAGAATTGTTACCGAACGCGTTAAAGAAAGAGTTGCAGAAATTCAGAAAACTCTTCCGCCGGGTGTGCGCATCGTTCCTTTTTATGAAAGAACTGAACTCGTAGATAGAACAATAAATACGGTAATAAAAAATCTTTCCGAAGGAGGATTGTTTGTAATCTTAATTCTCCTTCTTCTTTTAATGAATTTACGCGGCGGGTTTATTGTTGCATCCGTAATTCCTCTTTCGATGTTGTTTGCTTTAATTATGATGAAGCTGAACGGAATATCCGGCAACTTAATGTCGCTCGGCGCAATCGATTTTGGAATTATTGTTGACGGCGCGGTTGTGCTGATCGAAAATGCGATACGCAAACTTCATGAAAGGCAGCATTCAAACGCCCCGCCGGAAAGCATTAATCAAACTTTGCTCGATTCATTTGTCGAGGTTGGAAGACCCATAGTGTTCGGCGTTGCAATAATTATCATTGTGTATCTGCCGATTCTATCGCTGGAAGGAATAGAAGGAAAGATGTTCAAGCCGATGGCTTACACGGTTGTGTATGCTTTGTTGGGCGCTTTATTCTTAACCCTTACTTATGTACCGGTTGTCAGCACTTTCTTTTTCAAAAAAGGGAAAGTTTCCGAGAAAGAAAGTCCTATCATTAAAATTGTAAAACCGTTATATCGTAAAACTCTTCATTATGCTTTGCGCAAAAAAAATTTAGTTGTTGGTTTCGCAATCATAATTTTCGGCTTTTCTGTTTTTCTATTTACACGGCTTGGCGGCGAGTTCATTCCCAAGCTTGACGAAGGAGATATTTTAATCGAGCTTAGAAGATTACCGAGCATTTCTTTAACCGAAGCAATTCATACATCGCAGATGTTGGAAGCTGAATTAAAATCCATTCCCGAAGTAGTAAACGTTGTAAGTAAAACCGGCCGTCCGGAAATTGCAACCGACCCGATGAGCATTTACCAGAGCGATGTTTATATAAAGATGAAACCGCCCGAAGAATGGAAAACGGCAAAAACAAAAGATGAAATGATTGCAAAGATGACGGACGTGATGGCAAGAATTCCCGGCATCGGCGGGGGTTTCTCTCAACCGATTGAAATGCGCTTCAATGAATTGATTGCCGGGGTTCGTTCGGATATTGGAGTTAAAATTTTTGGCGAAGACTTAGACACTCTTGCGCGAATCGGGAACGATGTTGCCGAATTGATGAGGCAAGTTAACGGTGCGGTAGATATCAGGATGCAGCAAGTCGAGGGTCTGCCTCAATTAAGAATTGTAATTGATCGTGAAAAGATTTCCCGCCACGGCATTAACGTCTCAGATGCAAATGTATTGATTGAAACTGCGCTTGCCGGAACAAACGTCGGCAAAATATACGAAGGCGAAAAACAATTCGATCTTGTCGTCAAGATGAATAAAGAAGCAAGGAATAATGTTGACGATATAAAAAATCTGCTTGTCCCGGCTTCCAACAAAACAATGATCAGGCTCGGAGATATCGCCGATTTTGTAATGATCGAAGGCCCTGCGGAAATATCTCACTCCGCCGGAAGAAGAATGCTCGTTACGGAATGCAACGTGCGCGAAAGAGATATTGAAAGTTTTGTGAAAGAACTTCAGGAAAAGATAAACGCAAAGATAAAGATGCCGGCAGGCTACCAAATTAAATACGGCGGCGAATTCGAAAACCTCCAGCGGGCGAGCAATAGATTGGCGCTTGTTGTTCCTATTTCGCTTGGATTAATCTTCTTACTATTATTTGCTTCTGTGAATTCAATCAAACAAGCGCTTATTATTTTTAGTGGAATTCCCTTCGCAGTAGTTGGAGGTGTTGTTGCTTTGTGGCTGCGGGATATGCCGTTCTCGATTTCCGCAGGAGTTGGATTTATTGCGCTCTTTGGCGTTGCTGTTTTAAACGGTGTTGTTATGCTTACTTATTATAACAAACTGATACAGGAAGGGATGAGCATTCGTGATGCAGTAATAAAAGGATCGGAGATTAGACTGCGACCGGTTATCACAACAGCGCTTGTTGCAAGTTTGGGCTTTATCCCGATGGCTGTTTCAACCTCTGCCGGTGCTGAGGTTCAAAGACCATTAGCAACAGTTGTAATAGGTGGACTTATAACATCTACGCTTTTAACTTTAGTAGTTCTTCCCACTGTTTATAATTGGTTCATAAAGAAAAAAGTAGAGGAAGAATTATAAAGCCCATCCCTACCCTTCCCAAAGGGAAGGGTTTTTAAATTTGGGCGGAAAATTTTAATCTTGTTTTTTATTACATAATTTTAAAAGGAAAAAAATGAAAGAGATAAAAGCAATAATACAGCCGTTTATGTTAACAAGAGTAGTAACAGCCCTTCATAAAATTGAAGGGCTCCCCGGAATAACAATTTCAGATATCAAAGGATTCGGCAAAAGCAGAGGAAAGAAATTATCGCTTAGCGGGATCCCGCCAGAGGAGGGAGAAAACGACAACATTGAAGAAGGCGTTTATGAATTCATTCCAAAGGTTAAAATAGAAATGGTTGTGCAGGATGAAATGGTGGAAGAAGTTCTTGCGACAATTCAAGAAAACGCACATACCGGCAATCCGGGTGATGGTAAAATATTTGTTATAGAAGTAAGTAATGTTGTTAAAATAAGAACGAATGAACGCGGTGAGATAGCGATATAATCAGCAACGGACGCATTGAATATAAAAAGGAGTATATCATGAAAAATATTTCAAAACTTATTTTACCGGTTATAATTATTGCTTTAATTGGATTAATATATTACACCTACTTTGCACCTTCAGATGAATTAGGGGATTTCAGTAAATTCAGTGCAGGCAGCGAGATTAACCAGAATATTAATGTGCGTGTTGATAAATCGATAGGATTTGAAAGAGATACAAACGGCAGCATTACTTCATTTTATGCACTGGATAAAAACAATGTTAAGGTTCAGGTTATTTCGCACGAACCGATACCGCCGGAAATTGCTAATGCGGCGGTAGTTGAACTTCTGGGACATATGCATGGCGGTAATTTTACAGCGGGAAAAATTACAATTTTAAAGTGATAAACATGAACAAAATAGAACAATTGCGAATCTTTCATTAAGTTCTAGCATCAGATTAGTAGAAATATTTTCACATAGTGATGCATTCGCATAAGAAATGATTAAACACTTGATAAAATACCGTTCATTCGTGGCAGCAATTTTTGTTCTGATGCCTTTCCTATTCTGGTTTTCTTACTCCGAGCTTGGACAGTTCGCTTTTGAAAAAGAGCATCCGGCTACCCAAGATTATTGCGAGATAGTAAAAGTAACGAAAGCAGAAACCAGTAAAACTACAGTAAGTGATTTATTCAAGCTGAAAGTAGAAAAATCTTTCTCTCCGCATTTTATTGATGAAATAAATATTCACTTTACTTCATTAAATAAACTATCTATAGAGAATTTATATTCACCACAAAAAACTACTAAACTCTATCTTTATAATAGAACATTTCTGATTTAATCCTTTCATTTTTTCCCGTCTTGCGGGATCATTCAATTTATCATTTGAACATTTAAATAACCTAAGGTTAATAAAAAGAGGAATTATGAAAAGTATATTTCATACAATCATAATGTCGGTTTTCGTTTCGTCATTAGTAATTGCTTACGGCTGCGCACATGGAACGAACAAGATAATGGGCACAATAGGCAAGGAAAAAATGGGTAAAGATAAAATTGTTATTTGTGTACTTGGCACCAAAGCTTGTATGCCGGTAAATATTGATACAAGCATGACTGTTAAGTACCAGAATAAAGATACAAAGCTGAGCGATTTGCCTTATGGTCTTTATTTGGAAGCAGAAGCAAAAGAAGATAAAGCTGGCGGAAAGATAATTAGAAATATCAGAATTGATGAAACCAAAACAGCAATTTGCTTCACTAAACTGAAGAAAGAACAAGAAAATAAATTGAGTGATGTATTAAGAAAAATCAAAGGAGTTAATGATTTTGAAATACATTCGGAATCAGGGCAGGTATATATTGAATACACTCCCCATATAATTGCTTAAAGATTGCTGAT
>JAJYOQ010000025.1 GCA_021796135.1 Bacteroidota bacterium | reverse complement strand
GTCTTAACCCATATTAATAGGATTCAGAACTCAGTACAGGTATTAACTTCTTTACTTGATGAAGTTTTGACATTAAGCAGGAGCGATAGGGGAAAAATTGAATTAAATCTAAAGAAATTTGACTTGGATAGCTTATGTGCAGAAATAATAGAACAGATAAAAGTACAGGCATTAGAGAATCAAAATATTATATATGAATACAAGCTTTCAAACAAAGAAATCGTAGGGGACTCAAAATTATTAAATCACATAATCAGCAATCTCTTAAGTAATGCAATAAAATATTCACCGAACGGAGGAGAAGTATATCTGAGGGTTGAAGAGTCAGAAGAGTTTATAAAATTTACGATTCAAGATAACGGAATGGGGATACCAGCAGAAGATCAGAAAAAATTATTCGAACCGTTCTTCAGGGCAAAAAACAGCGATAAGATTAAAGGTTATGGTTTAGGACTAAGTATAGTAAAACAATATGTAGCAATACATAAAGGCGAGATATCACTCGAAAGTAAGCTAGATGAAGGAACCAAGTTTACAGTAAAAATCGCAAAGATTTTAAACTAATCAAAATACAGTTTATAATATTTGATGCATAATAATAAAAAACCTTGAAAACTGCTTGTTTTTGCAATAGTCAAGGTCTTTAATTGTAGAGCGGAGAGGCCGGGATTCGAACCCGGGGTACAGTTTAACCCGTACGACGGTTTAGCAAACCGTTGGTTTCAGCCACTCACCCACCTCTCCGTGCTGAAAAACTATTATTTATAATTAAATTTTTGCACCCCAAAGATAGTATTTTCAACTTAATATTAAAATAGTTTACATTATACTTCTACGCATTAGTAATATTTCTTTTTCTTTGAACTCAAAATTCAGCACTCAAAATCCAAAATTAAAATTGCTTGTCATAGCCTTATCTTTTAAATTTGTATACCAAATTTTCACGAAGGGTTTTATGCAGAAGTTTTCCGGTGTGGATTATTATAATCTAGATTCTCTTTTAGCGGAAGAAGAGTTGATGATTAGAAACACCGTGCGTGAATTTGTATCTGAAAATGTAGACCCTATAATTGAAAAACATAACCGAGAAGCAACTTTTCCTGTTCATTTAATCAAAGAAATGGGGAAACTAGGTCTTTTTGGAATTAATCTTCCAAGAAAATACGACTGTGCTGAATCAAATAATTTGTCCTATGGCTTGGCACTTCAGGAATTGGAAAGAGGAGATAGCGGCATCAGAAGCTTCGTTTCAGTTCAGAGCTCTTTGGTTATGTATCCGATTTTTACTTTCGGCAGCGAAGAACAAAAAGATTATTGGCTTCCGCTACTAGCTAAAGGTGAAAAAATTGGCTGCTTTGGTTTGACAGAACCCGACTATGGTTCAAATCCTGGCGGAATGGTCACAAAAGCTGTGGCAGTTAATGGAGGTTATATTCTTAACGGTGCGAAGATGTGGATTACTAACGGCACAATTGCAGACATTGCCATAGTCTGGGCAAAACTAGACGGAATTGTTACAGGATTTTTAGTCGAAAAAGATTTCAAAGGATTTTCCGCTCCTGAAATGAAAAATAAACTTTCTTTGCGGGCTTCTGTTACTTCAGAATTGATTTTTGATAATGTATTCGTACCCAGTAAAAATTTACTACCTAAATCAAATGGTTTAAAAAGCGCTTTGATGTGCTTAAATCAAGCTAGATTTGGAATTGCCTGGGGCGTTGTCGGCTCTATGATGGCTTGTTATGATTCAGCTTTAAATTATGCCAAGTCACGAATTCAGTTTAATAAACCAATTGCCGCTTTTCAAATGACTCAGAATAAGTTAGTTTATATGTTAACTGAAATTACTAAAGCCCAATTACTAAATTTTCAGCTTGCTAAGTTAAAAGATAAGGGCACTCTCAAACATACTCAGGTTTCTATGGCGAAACGGAATAATTGCGAAAAAGCTTTGGAGATAGCTCATATAGCAAGAGAAATTTTAGGTGCTAACGGTATAATAGACGAATATCCGGTGATGCGGCATGCAGCAAATTTGGAAGCTGTGAAAACTTATGAGGGCACTCATGAGATGCATACTCTTATTATCGGAGAGGATATTACTGGATTCCAGGCTTTTGAATGATAATTTTTGATTAATAATTGGATAAGCAATGAAAGAAAATAGTTCGATTAAAGAAGGTTTAACCTTCGATGATGTGCTTTTGGAGCCAGGGAAGTCAGATGTTCTTCCCCGTGAAGTCAATACTTCAACTTTATTAACACCTCAGATTAAATTAAATATTCCCGTCGTCTCAGCTGCTATGGATACAGTAACAGAGTCTGCTATGGCGATAGCTATGGCAAGAGAAGGAGGTATTGGTATTCTTCATAAGAATATGTCAATCGAAGAACAATGTGAGGAAGTAGATAAAGTTAAGCGCTCTGAAAGCGGTATGATAATGAATCCCGTAACTCTTTCTGCTGATAAAACTATCGGAGATGCACTTGTCTTAATGAAGAAATATAGCATATCCGGAATCCCCATAGTTGATAAGGAAGGAAAACTTGTCGGAATTTTAACAAATCGTGATTTAAGGTTTGAGCCAAATAAAAACCAAAAAGTCAAAGATTTAATGACTAAAGAAAATCTAATCACAGCTCCGGTTCATACAAACCTGGAAAGAGCTGAAAAAATATTACAAAAACATAAAATAGAAAAACTGCCTGTTGTTGACGATAATTATATTTTAAAAGGTCTGATTACATTCAAGGATATCCAGAAGAAGAAAAAACATCCTTTTGCTTGCAAGGATGAACATGGAAGACTAAGAGTCGGTGCAGCTGTCGGAATTACACTTGATACGATAGAAAGAATTAATGCTTTATCAAAAGCCGGAGCAGATGTTATTGTTATTGATACTGCTCACGGTCATTCAGCAGGCGTTCTTAAGATGGTTAAAGAAGCAAGAAAAAAATTTAAGTACGAACAGCTAATTGTTGGAAATATAGGAACTTATGAAGCTGCACTTGATCTTCTAGATTGTGGAGTTGATGCCGTTAAAGTAGGTATTGGACCAGGGTCAATTTGTACTACGAGAATAGTTGCCGGCATAGGAGTACCTCAAATTACTGCAATAATGGAGGTTTACCGTGCTGTTAAAAAGAAGGGCATACCTTTGGTTGCCGATGGCGGGATTAAACAAACCGGAGATGTTGCAAAAGCTTTGGCGGCAGGTGCCGATTCCGTAATGATCGGCGGTTTATTTGCCGGCGTTGAAGAAAGTCCGGGTGAAACAATCTTATATGAAGGTAGAAGCTTTAAATCATATCGCGGAATGGGTTCACTTTCAGCAATGAAAAAAGGAAGCAAAGACCGTTATTTCCAGGATGCTGAGGATGATATTGCTAAACTTGTTCCCGAAGGAGTTGAGGGAAGAGTTCCGTTTAAAGGACCGCTGTCAAATACTGTATATCAATTAATTGGGGGTCTTAGAGCCGCAATGGGATATTGCGGGGTTAAAAATATTCACCAATTAAAAACCAAAACAAAATTTATTAGGATTACTTTGGCTGGTTTAAGAGAAAGTCATCCGCATGATGTTATAATTACAAAGGAGTCTCCGAACTATCACTCCTGAAACTATTTTCTGCAATTAATGAAAAGTGACAATGTTTAAAGTATTAGTTATTGCTTATTATTTCCCCCCGATGGGTTTAAGCGGAGTTCAGAGAACTCTGAAGTTTGTTAAATATATGAAAGGGAATAACTGGGAACCGGTTGTATTAACTGTTTCATCTACCGGTTATTATGCACATGATTCATCTTTGATGGACGAGGCTGAAAAAGCAAATATAAGAATCGTCAGAGTCAACGGTAAGGAGATTAACTCAAAACTCTCCAATTTTGGAACCGTAAAAATGCCTCCAGAATATATCAGAAAAACTCTAAGCCTTATAAGTAAAACTTTTTTTATACCAGATAATAAAATAGGTTGGGCAAAAAATGCTATAAAAGAGGCAAGGAATATTTTATCAAAAGAAAAATTTAACCTGATCTTTGTAAGTGCTCCTCCGTTTTCTGCGGTAAATATGGCGGTAAAACTAAAAAAAGAATTTGATATCCCATTGATTATTGATTACCGCGACCTATGGTATGGAAATCAATTTGGTTTTTATCCCACTCCACTTCATACATATCTTCATAAAAAAATGGAATATAAAGCACTTAAAGCTTCTGATAGAGTAATTGCTACCAATAGGAAAATGAAGGAAAAAATTATTGATAATTATCAGTTCCTTACATTTGAAGATATATATATAATTCCGCATGGTTATGACCCCGAAGATTTTGAAAATCTAAAAATTGAATCTAGAACTAATAGTAAAATGAGACTTACCTATTCAGGAATATTTTACGAATTTATTACACCAAAATATTTTTTTAAGGCTTTTAAAGAATTGTCTCTTGAGCGTCCGGATGTTGCTGCTAATATTGAACTTCATTTTATCGGATATTTGAGGAAAGAAAATAAAGGTCTTATAAGAAAATTGAATTTGCAGGACTCAGTTAAAGAATTTGGATATTTACCTCATAAGGAAGCAATTTCTAAGTTGCTATCCAGTGATGTGTTATGGATGATGGTTGGTAACGGGCGAAATGCGGACACAATTTCCAGCGGAAAGTTGTATGAATATTTCGGAACAAGGAAACCAATCTTAGCATCACTTCCGGAAGGAGCCTTAAAAGCTGCAGCTGCTGAGTATAAAGCATCTTTTATTACTAAACCGGATGATATTGAGGATATTAAGAATACTATATTGAAAATTTATGATTTATTCTTAAAAAAAGAACTGCCATTACCGGATGAAGAATTTCTTCAAAAAATGCGCAGGGATTTTCTTACTGAGCAGCTTATTAAACAATTTCAATTCGTTGTAAAAGAGGATATTATATGAATGTCCTTTTAATCGGATCCGGCGGAAGGGAACATGCTCTCGCTTACAGGATAAAAGAAAATTTAACTGAAGGCAAATTGTATATCTTGCCGGGAAATCCGGGCACTCAAGAATACGGTGAAAATATTCCAGCCAGCGCAGATGATTTTGACTTTATTTTATCTTTTTGCATTGAAAAGCAAATAGACTTAATAGTAATCGGCCCGGAAAAGCCACTAGTTAATGGATTGGCTGACCTTCTTCGGGAAAAGAATTTTCCAGTATTTGGTCCAAATTCTCTCGCGGCTGAAATAGAAGCCCATAAATCTTTTGCAAAAAAAGTAATGGCAAATTATAATATTCCTTCCGCAGCTTACAGAGAATTTTCTGCATCTATGATTTCTGAGGCAAAAGAATACTTGTTAAATCATAAATATCCCTGCGTAATTAAAGCAGACGGACTGGCTGCAGGTAAAGGGGTCATAATTTGTCAAGATTTTCAAGAAGCTGTTAATACATTAGAAGATTTATTTATTAAAAAAATATTTGGAAAAGCCGGCGAGAAAATTATAGTCGAAGAATTTATGGAAGGTGAAGAAGCCTCAATATTTGCTATTACTGACGGTGAGGATTTTGTTTGCTTACCGGCTGCACAGGATCATAAAAGGATTGGAAATAATGACACCGGTAAAAACACCGGCGGCATGGGAGCATATTCACCCGCTCCTTTAATTACTGATTTAATTCTGGATAAAGTTAAAAGTAAAATTATACAGCCTATCCTCGATGCAATGAGCATGGAAGGAAGAAAATTTTCAGGATGCCTATACTGCGGATTAATGATTAAGGACAATGAGCCCAGAGTAGTTGAATTTAACTGTCGTTTTGGCGATCCGGAGACTCAAGCAGTAATGCCTCTTATTAAAGGAAATTTCCTTAATCTTCTATATTCATCTGCAAAGGGAAAATTAGATAAAAATTCAATTAGTTATAACGGAGGAGCTTCAGTATGCGTAGTAGCAGCTTCAGGAGGATATCCAGATGAATTCAAAACAGGATTTGAAATATCAGGATTAAAAGAAGCAAGACAAGACGCTATAATTTTTCATGCAGGTACTAAGGAGCAAGACGGCAAATTAGTAACAAATGGAGGGAGAGTATTTGGTATTACTTCTTTTGTAAAGCAAAATGATCTAACTTCTGCTAAACAAAAGGCTTATCAGGCTTTATCTAAGATAAATTATGAATATATTTATTACCGGTCTGATATTTCTGATAAGGCAATAAAAAAGCTCAATAAATAAATATTGAGCTTTCAAATGTACCGGAGGCCGGACTCGAACCGGCACCTGGTGTGAGCCAGACTGGATTTTGAGTCCAGCGCGTCTACCAATTCCGCCACTTCGGCATTCACAATTTTCAATTTTATTTTAAGAATAAATAAAAATTGAACACAAACTTAATAAACTCTTAAACCTTAAGCAAAATAGATTTAAGATATATTTTTAACATTTTGATTTCCCCCTTCTTTAACTATTTACAGTATCCCTTTTCTACTAAATTTGAGCCTCTCCACATATTTCAGTAATTTTACCTTATTGAATAATAATTTAAAGCTCAAATTGAAATGGAAGAGAAAAAAAACACGGAAGATTCATTAAATAAACCAAAAAATTTCATTCGTGAAATTATCGATGAAGATATGAAAACCAATAAATGGCAGGGAAGAGTTCATACACGATTTCCCCCTGAACCAAACGGATATTTACATATCGGACATGCTAAATCGATTTGTCTTAATTACGGAATCGCTAAAGATTATAACGGAAAATTTAATTTAAGATTCGATGATACCAATCCAAGCAAAGAAGAGCAGGAATATGTCGATTCAATCATTGAAGATGTCCAATGGCTCGGCGGTGATTTTGAAAATAGAATATTTTTTGCCTCCGATTATTTTGACCAAATGCATAATTGGGCTTTAGAACTTATCAAAAAAGGCAAGGCTTATGTCGATGATGCAAGTGCAGATGAAATAAGAGAAAATAGAGGAACACTTACCGAACCAGGGAAAGAAAGCCCTTGCCGGAATAGATCGGTTGAAGAGAATCTCGAACTTTTTGCAAAGATGAAGAACGGTGAATTTAAAAACGGAGAAAAAGTTTTACGTGCTAAAATTGACATGGCATCTCCAAACTTCAATCTTAGGGATCCGATAATGTACAGAATTGTACATGCGGAACACCACAGGCAGGGAAATAAATGGTGCATTTATCCTACTTATGATTGGGCGCATGGACTTGAAGATTCCCTTGAAAAAATTACTCATTCAATTTGTACTCTCGAATTTGAAAATCATAGACCTTTATACGATTGGTTTCTGGATGAATTACATATCCATCATCCGCAGCAGATAGAATTTGCACGACTTAATTTGAACTATACTGTAATGAGCAAAAGAAAACTCTTACTTATGGTTCAGGAAAAATATGTTGACGGCTGGGACGATCCCCGGATGCCTACTATTTCTGCATTTAGAAGAAGGGGATTTACTCCCGAATCAATAAGAAATTTTGCTGAAATTGTTGGAGTCGCTAAGCGGGACGCAATGTCCGATATTGCTTTGCTCGAATATGCTATCCGCGAAGATCTAAATAAAACCGCACAAAGAGCAATGGCTGTCCTTAGACCACTGAAAATAATAATTACTAATTATCCGGATTCAATTGAAGAACTTGATGCGGTTAATAATCCCGAAGATTCTTCAATGGGTACTCGTAAAATCCCATTTACCCGTGAATTGTTTATTGAACAAACTGACTTTATGGAATCTCCTCCGAAAGGTTATCATCGGCTTGTTCCCGGAGGCGAAGTCAGACTTCGTTATGCTTATATAATCAAATGCGAAAAGGTTATCAAAAACGAAAATGGGGATGTTATAGAATTGCATTGCACGTACGATCCTGAGACTAAAAGCGGTACCGGTACTAGCAATAAAAAAGTAAAAGGTACGATTCATTGGGTATCTGCCTCTCATGCTATTAAGGCTGAGGTAAGATTGTACGACAGACTATTTACCGTAGAAGCGCCTGATTCAGATAAAGATAAAGATTTTCTGGAATTCATTAATCCCAATTCTTTGGAGATTTTACCCGGGGCTCTTATAGAACCATCCTTGAAAACCTCTAAATCCGGAGATAGATTCCAATTTGAAAGACATGGATATTTTTGTGTAGATTCAAAATTCACTACAAAAGAAAAGCTTGTATTCAATAGAACCGTAACATTAAAAGATAGTTGGGGCAAAAAGAATTAAAACTTCTTATTTTATTCAGTTATTTATCTTTTCTTTGCAGCTTTAGCGCGCTCAACCAATGGGCGCTTTGTTTTATTCGGCGAATTTAACCGTGCCAGGATGATTTCACTTTCTCTGTTAGGTACATTGAAAAATGAATACGAGTCCATAATCTGGATTGCTTCCACATTATTTCCTTCGACATTAGCACTCTTTTTTAGAATGTCCAAAAGTTTCCTAGGGTTCATTCCGTCCTTTTTACCTATTGCAATGAAAAGTCTAGAATAATTTGCATTTGTATCAAATTTATTTCTTGACTTCTTGGATTTTGACTGCCTTTGTGATTCAAATAAATCCTGTATTTCGGTATAACTTTCTTCCTCAAGATCATTCTGAAATGCATATTTAATCAGTGATGCAATAATATCTTCTGCGCTTTGCTCTTTTAAAAGTTCAGATGCTAAGGACAGGTATGCGGGCGCAAGTTCAACTTCAATCAAAGCTTTTAATTTTGTTGATATTTTATTTCTTTTAAAGTTAATAACGTCTACTACATTAGGAATGCGTTCTTTTCGGATTTCAGTTTTAGTAATATTTTTTATTATCTGAAGGTTTCTGTGTTCATCGGGAGTAACAAATGTAATAGCAGTACCTTCTTTCCCGGCTCGTCCAGTTCTTCCTAT
Source organism: Bacteroidota bacterium (assembly GCA_021796135.1). Next base: position 8,934 of record JAJYOQ010000025.1, on the reverse strand, counting down.
CCGATGCAAATATGATTCCGGATCCTGCGGAAGTGCATAATTAATTACATGTGTTAGATCATAAATGTCTAAACCTCTTGCCGCTACATCCGTTGCAACTAATATGTTTATAGCTTTTTTCTTGAATTTTCCGAGTACTTTTTCTCTCTGAGCTTGAGAAATATCACCGTGCAATCCTTCTACATCATAACCTCGGTCAGAAAGTTTAGAAGTTACAAAATCGACATCATTTTTTGTTCTGCAGAATATTATTCCGTAAAATTCTTGTGTTGTATCTATTATCCTGCAAAGAGTATCGAATTTATCGGAAGCTCGGACTTCGAAATATATTTGATCTGTTAATTCAATTGTTTGACCGGCTTTTTCGGCTCTAATAATTTCAGTGCTTCCCATGTATTTCTTAGCAAGTTTCAATATTCTATCCGGCATAGTAGCTGAAAAAAGCAGTGTTCTTCTTTTTGGATTAGTTTTACTCAAAATTTTCTCAATATCTTCGATAAAACCCATATTTAACATTTCATCAGCTTCATCAAGAACGGCAAATGAAACTTTCTCCATTGAAAAGCTTTTCCTGCTTAAATGGTCTATAATTCTTCCGGGAGTACCGACAATTATGTCGACTCCTTTTTTAAACATTCTGAGTTGCGTCTCATATGATTGACCCCCGTAGATTGCTGCTACAAGAAGGTTCTTATTGCCGCGTAATGAATTAATTTCTTCTGAGACCTGAATAGCAAGTTCTCGCGTTGGTACAAGTATGATAGCCTGAAGATATCCCGGTCTGATTTTTATCTGATCTATAATCGGCAGTGCAAATGCAGCTGTTTTACCCGTACCAGTTTGAGCCTGCCCTATTAAATCCTTATTATTCTGCAAAATCAAAGGAATCATTTTCCTTTGAATTTCAGTAGGTTCTTCAAAACCCTTTGCCATTATTGAACGAAGACTCTCTTCAGAAAGACCTAGATCATTGAAATTATTATTAGTCATATTATTAGCTGCCTTTTCTGAATTAGTTATTTTAATTTAATATTATTAATTGCTGTTTTAATTCGCTTTAATGTCTCATCTTTACCGATGATGGAAAGAATATCGAATACACCAGGTCCGGAACTCATTCCCGAAACAGCCAGCCGCAAAGGATGTATCAATTTTCCTTTTCCTATATTCAATTCTCCGGCAATCTTTGTTAATACAATCTCAAATTCTTCTTTTGTGGGGTTATTGATCAAAGTAAAAGCATCATTCAGCTTATCCATTTGCAAAGCTGTTTCTTCTTTCCAATTTTTTTCTATTGATGAGCGATCATATTCAACCGGGGCTTCAAAGAAATAAGGACTTTTTGTTAAATATTCACGAATAAAAGAAACCCTCTCTTTCATCGCCGTAATAACCTTAAGCAGATAATCATCAGTGTAATTATTCAAATTAAAAGATGAGTGATTTATTTCTTCTTTCAGCATTGACAAAATCTCTTTGTCATCTTTCTTTCGCAAATGTTCTGTATTTAACCAATTAAGCTTTTCAAGATCAAATACGGCGCCTGCTTTATTGACTCGCTCAAGTGAAAAGTTTTCTATTAAAGAGTCCATATCATAAAATTCCTTGTCGTCTCCGGCGTTCCAACCGAGCAAAGCAACAAAATTAACTAGTGCTTCTCTTAAATATCCCTTAGCTCGATAATCTTCAACTGCCACATCACCTTGACGCTTGCTTAATTTCGACCTGTCAGGATTTAAAAGAAGAGGGAGGTGAGCAAATAATGGTTTCTCCCAACTAAAAAAATTATAAAGTAATATATGCTTAGGTGTGGATGATAACCATTCTTCTCCCCGGATTACATGTGTGATTTCCATTAAATGATCATCAATTACATTTGCTAAATGATAGGTAGGATACCCGTCGCCTTTAATTAAAATCTGATCATCAATATTACTGCTGTTGAAAGTCACTTCTTCACGTATTAAATCATCAAATGTAATTTGCATATCCGGCGGTACGTTTAACCTGACAACATATTGTAATCCTGAATCAAGATTATGTTTAATTTCTTCCGGTGTTAGATGAAGACAATGTTTGTCATATTTTGACTGGGGGAGTTTTTGCTTTTGCTGTTGTTCTCTTAATGCATCAAGTCTTTCCGGAGTGCAGAAACAATAATAAGCATGTCCGGAATTTAGTAATTCTTCCGAATATTTTTTATAAAGTTCAAGTCGCTGCGATTGCATATATGGTCCAAAATTTCCCTCAATATTTGGTCCTTCGTCAAATTCGAGTCCGCACCATTTTAATGCAGCGATCAAATTATCTACTGCACCTTCTACAAATCTATTCCTGTCAGTATCTTCTATTCTAAGAATAAAAGTTCCGTTATTTTTTTTTGCGAATAAGTAATTATATAAAGCCGTACGAAGACCGCCAACATGTAAATATCCCGTAGGACTTGGTGCAAAACGGACTCTGATATTTTTTTTTATCATTACTGAGTTAGTAGGAATAAAATTGATAATAATTCTTTAAAAAATATATATTTGCTGAAATATAATTCTGGTAGCAAGTTAGAATAAATGAGGATTCTTAAGCTGTTGCCATTTTATTGTTGTTCGTATAATATTTTACTTTTTCGATAAATTCCTGGCTGTCAATAGGTTTCGGTATATAATCAGTTGCTCCGGCTTCCAGGCATTTTTCGCGGTCGCCTTTCATTGCAAAAGCCGTAAGAGCAATAATAGGAGTATCTTTATAATTCTCCATTTGCCTAATTCTTTCAGTTGCCTCAAAGCCATTCATTACCGGCATTTGCATGTCCATTAATATAAGATCAAATTTTTGCTTTTGAACTGCCTCAACTGCTTCGGCACCGTTCTCTACAACAATTATGGATTCAAAATTATTCTTCTTTAGTAAACGTGTTACAATAATCTGTGAATGCTTGTAATCTTCAACCAAAAGAATTTTAATAGTATCTTTCTGAACTGCTACGACTTCAGGACTCGGCGGTTCATCATATCTATTAATCATCTGATTGATAGCATCAGATAATTGTTCAATGTTAGTGCTGCTTTTACGTAACAAATCGGAAAACATTCCGTCAATCTTTTTTAAATCATCCTGGTAGTTTTCTTTACCTGTATAAATTATAATAGGTAAATTGGCAAAACTTTGTTTAGACTTTATCAATTTTATCAAATCAAATCCGCTCAATTCAGGCATATCAAGATCAATTATAGCCAGATCAAGCCTCATAGTTTCAATTAATTCCATTACCCTGCCAGAGTGAGATTCAGCTATAGCATTAAATCCAGCCTGCTCAACAGCACCCTTAATTAAATTTAATGTAGGTACATCATCATCGACAATTAATATGTTTGAATCTTTTCTTAACTTATAGCTTGTTAATACTTCTACTAAGAATTTATATTGAATCGGCTTAACAAAATATTCAACAGCACCCATCAAAAAGGCTTTTTGTTGTTCAGCCTCAACAGAACAAACTATAACAGGAGTATTCTTAGCATTTTTTTGCTCTCTTATTCTTTTCAGAAGTTCAAAACCATTTGCATCGGGCAAAACAATGTCCATTAATATTGCCAAGAATATTTCTTTTTCAACCATTTTCAATGCTTGTTCAGCAGAATTAACTATTGTCGGTTCATAACCCCATTTATTTAAATAATTACTTAATAATTTTGAAGTGGCGTAATCATCTTCTACTACTAAGACTTTATTTATCTTGCCGGGTTTTGGTAATGAACTAATTTGGCTTTCAACTTTTGAAATTGTTTCAACCTTCACTGTAAAATTATATGTAGTGCCTTTGCCAATGAGACTAGTTACTTCAATGCTGCCGTTTAGAGATTCAACATAATTCTTTGATAATAATAAACTAAGTCCTGTAGTGTTACCGACTTTTGAATTTTCGAGATCATTTAATGCAAACGGTCTAAATATATCTTTAAGTTTATTGGAAGGCATTCCGGCGCTTGTGTCTGTAATTCTGAAATTTAATTTATCTTGATAAATTAAAGATACATTGATTGAAATTTTCCCTTTAACGGTTTGCCTTAAACAATAAGTTATAACATTCGATATAATGTACCGCAGTTTTTGTGAATCAACTTTAAGATTAGGCGGAACATCTTTTTCAACCGATACCAAGAATTCGATATTATTTTTATTTACTTTATCTCCAAAAAGTTTTAATATATCATTTAAGAATGACTTTATATCTATAAGAGAATATACTGGTTTACTGTTACCGGAATTATTTTTTGATATATCGACAAGATCATTAATAAGCAGGGAAAGATTAAAAGCGCTTTCTTTTAAAGTTGAAACGTATTCCGATTGAGATGAAGTCAGCTTTTCTTCCTGCAGTAAAGTTGCAAAACCCATGATGCTGTTTGTTGGTGTTTTGAGCTCATGAGCAATTACAGAAATTAAATCATCCGTTGATAAATTTGAACCGCCCATATTTTTCCATAAATTAAAAATAATAGATATAACAGGACCTAATGCCTCAAAACTTTCTTTGTCCAGCGAGGTTATCAATGACTTTTTTGCAACCTTTATAAGAAGCTTATTTTCAAATGACAGCTTAATAAAAAAACATCCTTCATAAACAATATATTCGGAAGCTTGAATTTCACAATCTGAGTGTGTCGCAAAAGAATTGTCTTTTTGTTCTTTTAATAATGGGCATACTTTGCAGGTGAAAGTAGAATTTACAGAATAAGATTTCTTAGCATCTTTTGATTTTCCGGCCAGAGTTAGCTTGTTTTGATGATCTACATTAAAAATAATTGCTGCATGCAAGTCAAATTCACTGACTAACAATTCACATAACTCATTTGGCATATCCGGGGAAGCACTGAAAGCCAAGCTTAATAGACTACCTGTCTTTTTTAAGAAATCTATTTTTGAATTTTGCATTAATTTCCTGATAAAATTTTCAATTAGTTGAATATCAGCTATTTTATATTACTTACAAATATAGCTATTTAGTAATAAAAATGACAAATTATTTAAAATTGCTTTCAGATAGGCAGCGGCTTCTTTTCTAGGGTCTTGATAAAGCCAAAAGAAATATTTATGCTTAAAAACATTTGAGATGATAGATAATAATCGTAACTTTAACAAATGAAAATTTACAATTTCCTCATTATATTATAATTTACCAATCAATTTTACCCTTCAGTCTTTGAAAGAAACAAATGTCATTCGAAAATCTAAATCTAATTAAACAAATAAATAAAGCTTTAATCGAAGAGGGATACTCAAATCCTACCCCAATTCAGGAGCAGGCAATACCCTTAATTTTGGAAAGAAAAGATATACTTGGCTGTGCCCAAACCGGAACAGGCAAGACAGCTGCGTTCGCTGTTCCGATTCTTCAGCTTTTATTTAACTTAAAATCTGAATCTAAGCAAAATAATGCAATAAAGACGCTTATATTAACGCCTACCAGAGAACTGGCTATTCAAATTAGCGAAAGTTTTTCAAGCTATGGAAGATATACCGGTCTCCGGAATATAGTAATTTTCGGAGGAGTTCCTCAAAAAAGACAAACTGACCAGCTAAAACTCGGGGCAGATATCTTAGTGGCTACTCCGGGCAGACTACTTGATCTAATGAATCAACATTTTATTAACCTTCATCATATCAAAATATTCGTTTTGGATGAAGCCGACCGCATGCTAGATATGGGTTTTATTCATGATGTAAAAAAAATAATTTCAAAACTGCCTTCCCAAAGACAATCATTGTTTTTTTTCTGCTACAATGCCTTCAGAAATAGTTAAACTAGCGAATACAATTTTAACTAATCCTGTTAAGATCGAAATTACTCCTGAATCACCTACAGTAAAGTCTATCAAACAGGGAGTTTATTTTGTTTCCAAGCCGGATAAGAAAGCTCTTCTTGTCCATATACTAAAAAACAATTCAATTGATTCTGCTTTGGTTTTTACGCGCACTAAACATGGTGCAGATCTTGTCACCAGATTTTTAAATAGTTCAAAAATACAAGCTGAAGCTATTCACGGTAATAAATCGCAAAATGCAAGACAAAGAGCTTTAAGTAATTTTAAGAATAAAAGAACTAGAGTTTTGGTTGCAACAGATATAGCTGCTCGCGGAATAGATGTAGATGAATTATCGCATGTAATAAATTATGAAATTCCGAATATTTCTGAAACTTATGTCCATAGAATCGGACGCACAGGCAGAGCGGGTCTAAGCGGGACGGCTCTCTCTTTTTGCGATCCTGAAGAGCGTGCATTCTTAAAAGATATTAATAAGCTTATTTTGACTTCAATACCCGTTATTGAAGATCATCCTTTCCAAATGAAAAAAATGGATAATAGTTCTGTCCAATTGGAAAATATGAGTATTCCTGGCACATCTGCTAGCCCGGCATTAAAAAATTCCTTATTACCTGCAGAATCAAATAAAAAAAGATGGCAGGGGAAAAATAGATTTAAAGGAAAGAATTTTAAACATGGACATAATAAAGCGCGAGCAAATTAAAATAGGTCAGCGTGTTTCAATTGTCCTCAAACAAGATCAAAGAACCGGCAATCTTACCGAGGGGATTGTAAAAGATATTCTTACAAAGTCACCTCAGCATCCTCATGGAATAAAAGTCCGTCTGGAAACCGGAGAAATTGGTCGAGTCAAAAAAATATTCGATTAAATCTACTAACCTTTTGCCTTTTTCCTTTTCTAAGCTATATTTCACTATATTCAAAAAATATATAATTTAAAGATTGAGTAAAATGAAATTTAATAATCTAAAAATCATAGCAGCTGCATTCTTCCTAATCTCGGGGTTAACTTTCTCTCAAAATAATCAAGAGCCCTTAAAGCTTTCAGATCTGAGAAGACTAGTAAAACTTTCAAGTCCTAAGATCTCTCCTGATGGAAATAGTATAGCAGTCATAGTATCCAGACCCGATTGGGATAAAGATAAAAGCAATGAAGAAATTGACCTATTCAATGTCAGAGATGCATCGTCGCGTACTATTACTTACAAAAGAGAAGGCATTTCAAAACTAAATTGGTCGCCAGACGGTTTGAAATTATCTTTCCTTGCTAAAGAACCGGTATCAAAAAAAACGCAAATCTATGTTATGCCTATGAATGGCGGCGATCCTGTCTGTATTACCAATTCAAAGACTGATGTCATTGAATATTCCTGGAGTCCGGATGGCGGAAACATTGCCTTTGTTGCTCAGGATACAATACCTAATCCTAAAGAAATTAAGCATCATGAAGATGCTTTTCAGGTTACAGATAATAATTATTTGGTTAGAGCAGAACTACAACCCTGGCACATTTGGATTATTCCATCAAAAGGCGGTACAGCAAGGCAGTTGACAAAAGGTAAGTTTAGTCTTTGTACAGATCAGGAAACAATTTCTCAACTTGCATGGAATCCTGATGGTAAAACAATAACCTTTCAGCAATTCCCTAATGTATGGGAAGGCAATGCATGGCATTCAATTATTGCACAAGTCGATTCAAAAGGCGGGGAAGTAAGTACCGTCGTCAATGATGAAGGTTCAGGTTCGCCATATTATTCTCCCAAAGGAAATATTTTAGCATTTATGAGACCAAGGAACGGAGATCAGAATAACGGTAATGCTGTTTATCTTAACGAAAAAGGAAAAATTTCGGATATAACTAATAAACTTGCACGCAATTTTAATAGTTATTCATGGATGCCAGATGGAAAATCACTAATACTTTCGGGAGAATTAGGCACTCAATCAGTTATCTGGTATATTGGCATTAACGGAAATGCAGTTAAACTTGATTTAGGAAATATCGGAGTTGACAGCAGAAGTATTTCTGTTTCTCAAAACGGTATTCTATCTTTTATCGGAGTTACTCCTAATCATCCTTCTGAATTATATGTTCTTCCTTCTTTAAATTCAAAACCTGTTAGACTATCTGATTATAATAAGTTTATTGATAGTTTAAATATTGCTAAAACTGAAGACATAAACTGGAAAGGTCCTGATAATTTTGATGAAGACGGAGTATTAACATATCCATTGAATTATGTGACAGGGAATAAATATCCACTTGTTCTAGTTATTCACGGGGGACCGGAAGGTGCTTCGACAATTAATTTCTCTCCGCTTCCTCAGTTACTCGCCGCTAAGGGATTTTTTGTATTCCAACCAAATTACAGAGGCAGTATAAATCTCGGCGATGATTATCAACATGCAATTTTTAGAAATACGGGAGAAGGTCCGGGAAAAGATATAATAGCCGGATTAGAAAAAGTTGAAGAACTAGGCGCAATAGATACGAATAAGATCGGAATTTCAGGATGGTCTTACGGTGGCTATATGACATCCTGGCTCAACGGATATTATCCTGATAAATGGAAAGCTGCAGTTGAGGGAGCTGCTCTAAATGATTGGGTAATGGATTATACTATTGCATATTACCAATCGCAAGACCTATATTTCTTCGGAGGCTCTCCCTGGGTCGCTAAATATTGGAAAATATGGCGAGAGCAATCACCTATAGAACTTGCTTCTAATGTTAAAGCTCCAACACTTATTCTAGGCGATGCAGGTGATAATAATGTTCCAATCGTAAATAGTTACGAAATGTATCACGCACTTCGTGATAACGGTGTTCATACTGATTTCTATGTTTATCCGGCTGATACACATTTCCCCGGTGATATAGTAAGATCAACAGACGTATACAAACGCTGGATAGACTGGATGGTAAATTATTTAAAATGATTTATTTTCTAAAATTACAAACTATGGTTTGATAAAAAAATAATTTGTTATTCCCGCGAAAGCGGGAATCCATTCTCTATATTTTATTTTTGTCCCTCTAATCTTCTGTCTGTCTTTCTCCTTTCTAGTATAACATATTCCAAATCACATATTTTATATTATTTAGCGA
>JAJYOQ010000395.1 GCA_021796135.1 Bacteroidota bacterium | reverse complement strand
ATCCGTCTGCAATTATTTTTATTTATTTTATTGTGCTTTCCTAATATTTTGGCTAATACAGTTAAGTACTCAGTTAAAGCCGACTCACTAGGAACACCATTATTAATAATCCCTCTTAATCTTTCACAATATCAATCCGCAAAAAACTTAATATTTAAATGGAATTCTATTAATAGTGCTAATAATTATCAATTTCAATGTTCCTTAGATAGTGATTTTACTTCATCGAAGATTATTGTAGATTATTCTGTTTCGGATACAATGGTGTATCTTTCTTCATTAAAGAATAAAACTATTTATTATTGGAGAGTTAGAGCAAGGTCTGGATTTACTGAAGGTAACTGGTCATCAGTTTGGAGCTTTACAACAACTCTCTTGCCGGAAACCCCTATTTTGAATTTCCCTAAAGAAGGACTATTAAACAGTGAAAGTAATATTACATTCGGATGGAACAAAGCTCCACAAAATACCGATTATTTAATCCAAATTTCTCCTGATTCCACCTTTTTAAATAATAACATAATTATAGACAAATCCTTGAAAGACACAACTGTAAACTTTTATTATTTAAGTTATAATACTGTATTCTTTTGGAGGGTTCAAGCTTTTAATATTGATAATGATGAAAGTAATTGGTCTGCTGTAAGGAAATTTAAAACCAAATTGTCTCCTCCTGTAATTCTTCATCCTTATGGAGGGGGGCTTGATACCACATTATTATTTCAATGGCAAGGTGTAGAATCTGCGGAACAATACAGACTTCAGATTTCTTCCGATAAAAATTTCGATTCACAATCAATTCAAATTGATAAAATTGTAGACAGCTCCGGAATCAATATTTCGAAATTCAAATTTGCCCATACATATTTTTGGCGAGTATTTGCTTTTAATTCTACCGGCGATTCAAGCGACTGGTCTAATACTTCTCAATTTCAGATCAGATTAATAACGCCTACTATTATCTTACCAAGAGACAGCTTGAAAAACGCTGGTTTAGTAGTAGATTTTTCGTGGGCCGGTGTTGACTCTGCCGTAAATTATCGCCTGGTTATATCTACGGATTCAAACTTTAAGAAAATAGTAATTGATACAGTGCAGCCCCTAACACAAATTAGTATTTCAAATTTTAAATATTATACCAGATATTATTGGAGACTGCAGGCGATAAATAGGGTATTTAATTTTAGTAATTGGACTGCATCCAGAACCTTTAAAACAAATATTGAAGCCCCTAGTTTGTACACCACCGCAGATAAATTTGTAAATAGCACTGACACGGTAAGATATAAATGGAATAAAGTTTCCGGCGCAGAAAATTATAATCTTCAAATTGCATTTGATTCGCTTTTTGATAGAATTGATATTGATACTATAACCAGCGATAGTATATATTCTTTAAGCTCACTTTTGCCGGATACGACATTTTTTGCTAGAATAAAAGCATATAACAAAATGAGTGATACGAGTTTATGGTCTACAGTAATTTCTTTTTCTACTTATCCTGAACTTAAAATTTCGAATTCAATAATCGCTGATACAATAAATTTATCCAATATTCCGAGAGATAGCCTGGCTGCTATATCTATTTCTAACTTAGGTCCCAATCCGGTTTATTTTGATTCTATCTTTACATCACCGGATTCAATTTTCAAAATTGATAAAAACTCTTTGGTTTTATACCCTGGAGATAAATATTATTTAGCAGTAAAAATTAATCTCAATAATATTAGTCCGGGATTAATAACTGGGAATCTATTTCTTATCCAATCTAAAAAATTGGGGACAAATAATACAGTAAAAATTAGTGTTAGAGTATTTATAAAGGCTGCAACGGCTCATTTGGATTCTAAGAATATTGATTTTGGAAAAGTAAAAAAAGATAGTACCGGATTTGGGGGATTTAATATTATTAATTTTACTGGAAATATAAACCTGTGGATATCAAGGTATGAAATAATTGGTAAAGATTCAGCATCATTTAAATTGAATTATTTTCACGATACTGTAGAAGCGTTTAATTCTAATTGGGTTGGAATTGTTTTTAAGCCTATGTATTACGGTGATAATGAAGCAACATTAAAATTATTTACAAATTCTTATCCTCAAAAGACATTTGAATGTACTCTTAAAGGTTTTGGAGCTGGGGGTATGGTGCCTGTATATAATATAAATTCAATTAAAAGCTATGCTGATACAACATTCGAAGCAATTACTAATAATAATAAGACAATTACATTTGGTAATAGCGGAAATGATTCACTAAAAGTTCAAATATATTTTTCTAAAAATTATTTTGTCTTACCAGGTTTTAGCTATTATAATCTTACTATAAAACCCGGCGATTCAGTCTCAGTAAAATTAAAATATAGACTCACGAATTTTAATCCCGTAAATATTGATACAATGAAAATTTTTACCAATGGATTTGGCGAATCTCCTATTGTTGTTAGTTTGAAAGGTACTTTTAACAAAGATGCGTCATTACCGGTAATTAATAAAAATATATCAATCAACAATACCGGATTGGATGCCATTCCAAAAGCTTTTCCAGAAGATTCAATAATATTTATTTCAGTTAACAACAATATCAAATCTATATTGCCTAATCCGGATTTCCGGTTTAGTTATTTTAACGGAGGCGATGCTTATCCAACTAATGCTTTGGATAACGGGAACTTCAATTATTTTATCCCGTTTGATAAAGCTAATAATAAAGGATTGATTCTTAATGGTGAATTGTTCATTTATGACGATAAAGGAAAAGTAGAGGATTCGATCTCATTGTTTAGTAATATGGAATTGCGGATAAATTTTAATCACTATTTTAATCCGGTAATTAATGTCCCGAGATCTATACCGGGGCAATCTGCTGATAAGGCAAATGTTAAATGGGCTTTCTTCGGTTTTCCATTCGATACCGTTTATGTTGATTCAATATTTAGTTATTTCGGCGGAAGAAATAACATGCGCGACGGCGAGTGGATGCTTTATAAATATGATGCATCAAATAAAAATTCATTTTCTATGATGAATCTTGAAACTTTTAAATCCGGTTCGGCATATTTTTTTGCACAAGCTCTTGTTGACACCTTTAAAATATCAAAAAATTATTACGGAAATTATCTCTCAAGAAGTTTGTACGATACAATAATGACATTGCCTGGTGACAATTGGAAAACAATTTCCGATCCATACACTTTTGATATACAAGTTGAGCCGCCCGCAATGTTATATAAATATGATACCGGTAAACAGGGATTTGAACTGACTAATATTCTAAAACCGGGCGAGGGATATTTTATAGAACCATCGGTTAATAATATTAGCTTTAAAACTTATGGTCCGTTTTCACCGGTTATTGTACCTAGTACTATTGCTCAATCTGGCTGGTATGTTTCATTAAAGCTAAAAGATAAAGTAAATGAAAATAGTTTATTTTTTTCATTAAATGACAGTGCTGGTAATGAAAAAGTATATAAAAATTTAAGTATTGAAACTTATCCGTCACCGCCACGCATTAAAAAGGGTTTGTACTCCTATATTGATGACGGTTCCGGTAAAATGTACATGGCAAGTACCGGAAGTAATAATGATGGTTTTGTGTGGGACGTTATTGTTTCAAATGATCTATCGGATGATAATGTTGAAATTTATTCTTCATTAAGTGGAAACATCCCCTACGGTATAAAATATGTTATATATAACTGCACAGAAAAAAAGGTAATTGATAATACCGGATATTCTTTCGCTATTTCAAAAAATGAATTTAGAAAGTTTAAAGTAATAGTAGGGCATGAAGATTTTATTTCAAAAACTTTGTCTGAACTGAAAACTCAAACTCCTTACAGCTTTAATTTATATCAGAATTATCCGAATCCGTTCAATCCGTCGACTACAATACAGTATGTTGTTCCCGGATCTGGAAGCAGCCCGGTAAATGTTAGGCTAAAAGTTTATGATATTTTGGGTAATGAAGTAGCCGAGCCGGTTAATTGTGAACAAAGTCCCGGAGTGTACCGGATAGAATTTAACGCAAGGAATTTAGCCAGCGGTGTTTATTTTTATAGAATGATTTCGGGAAAATATACATCGACTAAAAAAATGCTATTGCTTAAATAATTTTTTGCTTTATATTTATTGTTAATTCAAAATAGCACAAATATTATTTCTTAAAATTACAATCTATCAACTTCAATGTTCCTACCCAAGAATCTGTTATTGAATATTTAAAATCATATATCTTAAAAAGCCCTATCCTGTTTACATATACTATTTCATGTTGAAAGACTGTTTCAACTCCCGTACTATACTTTAATGTATCGTTTGGGGTATCCTAAATAGCTTTATTGTTAATTTCTTTGATTTGTATTACCCTATAATTTATTCTCTTTAATTGGATATTTTGTAAATCCTAAAAT
>JAJYOQ010000394.1 GCA_021796135.1 Bacteroidota bacterium | reverse complement strand
TTCCGATCTGTGGATACTTCTACTACATTAGGTTCATTAACAGTAAATGGAAATAATGGAATTATTGCTACGGGTACATTCGGTAGTGGTACTGCATTAAACTTAGGTGCAGGTACAAGAATGATGTGGTACCCGCAGAAAGCAGCCTTCAGAGTAGGATCTGTGCCTGGTAGTCAGTGGGATGACTCAAACATTGGTGAATATTCATTCGCTTCCGGTGCTGGCACAACAGCAAGTGGCTTTAATGCAACTGCCATGGGAGATGGTACGACGGCAAGTGGAACTAATTCCACAGGAATTGGATTATTTGCACACGCAACCGGAGATAATTCCATCGCATTGGGATCAGAAACAAATGCAAGTGGTACCTATTCCACAGCAATGGGGTATTATGTTACTGCAAGCGGTAACTATTCCATTGCGATGGGAAGTAATGTTACAACAAACTCTAAACCGGGATCATTTATATTTGGAGATAATTCGTCCAACTTTCCGCTTTCTTCAGCAGCATCAAATTCGATATCGATGCGATTTGCAAATGGATATGAATTCTATACTAATAGTTCGACAACTACTGGCGCCTTCCTCGGTGCTAACCAAACTGCCTGGTCTGTTATTTCCGATTCAACTAAGAAAGAAAACTTTATACCTGTTAACGGAGAAGATGTATTGAACAAAATAAGCAAGTTCAATCTTAGAAGCTGGAACTATAAAGGACAAAACCCAAAGCTATACCGTCATTACGGACCAATGGCGCAGGAGTTCTTTAAAGCATTCGGGCATGATAAAATTGGAGTTATCGGCAATGATACAACCATAAACTCGGCAGACTTTGCGGGTATAAATTTAATTGCCATTCAAGCCCTTGAGAAAAGAACTAATGAATTAAATAAGGCAGTAAATGAACTAAAAGTAAAACAGAATGAGTTGGATGCATTGAAAGCTAATTACACCGAATTAAAGAACGAATTTGAAATGAGCAATATTAAATGGCAAAAGGTTGAGGATATGCTAAATAAATTAACTAACTCAAACCTTTCTTCCGGACAAGCAAGAGTTGTTGTATCTGAAAAATAATAAACTTAGTGTCTTCGGACCTTTGTGGCAAGTATTAGTTAGCCATAAAGACTCTAAGGCACAAAGGAAGGAAAAGAATAATGGAAAATATATTTTTAAGATTTAGGAAAACACTGCCATTTAATTTCTTTTCATTAAAGACGGTAATTTTTGTGACATTTCTTTTTACAGCTTATATATATCCGCAAAATACAGTTGAGGTTACTTCCGGAAATACTATTGAATTACTAAACGGAAACCAAATGGAAATAAGCGGTTCATATTCCGATGCCGGAACTTTTACAACAGACAATTCTTCGAAAGTAATATTTGACGGTACTTCAAACTCCACAATAACAAAAACCGGCGGTGAAAGTTTTACAAATCTTATTGTAAATCAAGCGAGCGGTGTGCTTACTTTAAATAATAATGCAACCGTTACCGGAGCGCTGACAATAATTTCCGGTTCCCTTATTACCGGAAGCGATACCGTAACATTAGGCGGATCGGCTACTATAACCGAAACTTCCAGTGCAGCCGTTTTAGGATATTTAACTACAACAAGAACTCTATCCCAAAATGTTAATAATACTTTCGGCGGAATTGGAATTGAGATAAATGCAGTTGGAACTTCGCCAGGAGTTACAACAGTTACACGCGTTACAGGAGTAGCAGAGAAGAATGATACCAGCATTTCAATAAAAAGATATTTTAATATTTTACCATCTGCGAATAGCGGATTGAACGCTAATGTTGTATTCCATTATGATTTGAGTGAATTGAATGGATTAAATGAACCGGAACTTCAATTATTAGGTTCTACTGACGGAGGTAAAACCTGGGTAAGTTTGGGTGGAACTGTAGACGTATCCGCTCATACTTTAATGATAAACGGAATCAATTCTTTTTCAAGATTGACCTTATTTGGCAGTAATAGTATCGGGCAATTATCATGGACAAAAACCAGCGGGCCTAACAGCTATAATATATATACTCTTGCTGTAGGTGCAAATAATATTTTATATGCCGGATCTGGCGGCGGCGATATTTACAGTACAGGTGACGAAGGCAATACATGGACACAATTATCAAATTTGCAAAACTTTGACGTAAAATCTCTTTGCTCTGATAGTAGCGGAGTATTATTTGCCGGTACTCACAATGGAGGCGTCTTTAAGAGTACCGACAATGGTGCAAATTGGGTACAAGTTAACGGTAGCGGCAACAACCAAATATCCGATCTAAGGGTGAATGCAGTTATTGCTTTAGGAAACAACGTGATATTAGCCGGCACTTACGGTGGAATATCCAGGTCAACGGATGACGGTGCAACATGGAATCAAACTTCAGTTACTGATCTGGTAAATGCTTTTACCAGAGATATGAACGGTAATATTTATGCGGGAATTAATGGTTTGAACCCCGTCGATGCAGTTTCGATAAGTACCGATGATGGTTCATCATGGACTTCGATTGGGCTGAATAGTTATGTAGTGAATTCATTAATGATAGGATTATACAATAAACTTTTTGCAGGATGCTTTTATGATTATGGATTATTTAGTTCAACCGACCAGGGCAAAACTTGGCCACCACCCAAGCTTAATAATAATAATATTTTATCGCTGACTATTAATAAAAGCGGAGATTTGTTTGCCGGAACTGATGTGAATGGCGTTTATGAGTCAATGGATAATGGAACAAATTGGGTACAACAAAATAATAACCTTTCTGATCTGGATATTTTATCCCTTGCAGTTGATAACAACGGAATATTATTTGCAGGCACTTATGCGGGTGGTGTTTTTAGAGCCGGCAGCGCACCTACAGCAGTAAAGAATATTCATTCCAATTTGCCAACATCTTATAATTTGTCGCAGAATTATCCGAATCCATTTAACCCGTCGACAATTATCAGTTATCAATTACCAGTAAGTAGTAAAGTTGTTTTGAAGATTTATGATTTGCTTGGCAGAGAGGTGGCAACATTAGTTGATGATAGGCAGGATGCAGGTAATTATAGTGTGAAATTTAATGCAGGTAATCTGTCAAGCGGAATTTATTTCTATCGACTTGTTGCCGGAGAATTTAATAAGGTGAAGAAATTAGTTCTTCTAAAATAGATTGATGGTAAAGTCGATGAATCGAGAAAACGTTAAGACTTGAAAAGAAAAACGAAATATATTTTGCGCAAGTATAAGATTATACATTTTAAATTTAACTACTATAAAAAATGACGGAGACAATCATGAAAAAGAGATCAACTCTTATTTTACTAATCCTTTTCCTCGCGGCGGTTTCAGCAAATGCGCAGTTCGGCAGTCTTTTACAAAAAGCAAAGAATAAAGTTGAGAAAAAGATTGAGAACTCAATCGACAAATCAAATAAGAATAAAAACGACAGCACAAATGTCACTAATAATGTCACCAATAATAACTCAACCGGAAATTCAAGCCAGTCTGCAAGTATAATGACTTATCGCAATTATGATTTTGTACCCGGCAATAAAATTATATTTGAATCCCAATTAGCAGATGAATCTGTCGGCGATATCCCTTCGCAGTTTACATTACAACAAGGTCAAATGGAAGTTGAAAATGATAACGGTGAAAATGTAATTCGTATTGATAAAGGCTCGGGAGCTACTTTTACACCAAGAATGTCCGTCCCTAATTATCTACCGGACCAATTTACTGTAGAATTTGATTTTAAAGATCAAAGATATGGAGTAGCGGATCTTGATATTCATTTTGGAGATGGAGATAATATAATCCGGAGAATTAACTTTCAAGAGCGGAATGCCATAAATTGGACAACAGGAACTGTGGATTATCCTTCCGGACTTCATATTGGTTACAATGATCCGATGACATGGCATCATGTTGCAATAGCAATTAACAAAAACGTAGGTAAAATTTATATTGATCAATTCAGGGTAGTATATGTAAATAACCTTTCCGGCAACGCACAATCAATTATTTTTAATGTAGGGCAATACTATAATTCCTTTATAAAAAATATACGCATAGCTGCGGGAGGAATTGATGCTTATAAAGAAGTGACCACTCAAGGGAAAATTACAACGCACGGAATTTTATTTGATGTGAATAAAGCAACGCTTAAACCGCAGTCCATGGGCACTATAAATGAAATTTACAACCTATTAAAAAAAGATTCTTCCCTTAAATTTGAAATTGACGGATTTACAGACAGCACCGGGAATGCACAAAATAATTTAAGTCTTTCACAGCAAAGAGCAGATGCCGTAAAAGCGCAGCTCGTAAGTATGGGCATTGATTCTTCGCGCTTATCGGCAAAAGGATTCGGTGATACAAAACCAATGGATTCAAACAACACTCCCGAACGCAGAGCAAACAACAGG
>JAJYOQ010000393.1 GCA_021796135.1 Bacteroidota bacterium | reverse complement strand
CTCACTTTTAGTAAACCCTTTTTTTTACAGATAGAGGGGCATCATTTTTTACCATATTGCTTTTAGAAAAAAGAGAAGTAAGTAATTTAATCCCTGCAAAAGCAAATAGTGAACGACGTAAATCATTAATTATGATTCCGAAGCGAGTTAAGGTTAAAAGATTTGAAAGGATTTCAGTAATTTCTTCATTATTAAAATGATGTAAAAATAGAGAAGCATGTATAACATCGAATTCTTTTGATCTAAACGGAAGCGATTTTACATCTGAACAAACAATATACTTTTCGGTTAATCTATCTTTTAAGTAATGACAAACCCTTTTATTTAAATCCACGCAAATTATATTTTGATTATTACCCAATAAGGACAATAAAACATCTGAAGCACCAGAACCAACATCTAATATTTTTAGATTTGACAGGTTTGTATTTTTTTTCATTAGAATACTGAATCCGAGTTTAGAAGTTGAGATTCCGCCGAGGAATTGATTTATCGATATTAATTCATTTAGAGCAAGGTCTATTCTTTCATCTTGAATAGAAAAATCGTCCATTATTTCCGGGCTGTAAATTCTCTTAAGAAACATTAAACACCCTTAAACAATGCCACTTCCATAGAAAGCCCCGGTCCGAAAGCAACTGCACAACAAAAATCATTTTTCTCTATTTTTTCCCTATTAATTATTTCTTTCAAAACAAAAAGAATTGAAGCAGAAGACATATTACCATAATCCTTTAGGATATTTAATGACGGTCTCATTTCAGCAACAGTTAATCCTAATCCAATTTGAAGTGAATCTAAAATTGCCCTCCCTCCGGGATGAAGCGCCCAATGTTTTATTTGTTTTGGAACTAAGCCATGGGTAGATAATATTCGTTTTAATTCAGGCACTGCATTATTCAGAATAATTTTGGGAAGATCTGAGGAAAGAATCATTTCAAAGCCAAAGTTTCCGATTTTCCATCCCATAAACCCTGAAGAATTTTCAAATATTATTGAATCTAAAGAAAGCAACTCCAGCCTTGTTGTTTCTTTATAATTTGGAGAATTTGAAAACAATGCTGCCGCAGCACCATCAGCAAAAATAATATTTGCCAATATATTATCTCGAGTTGCCTCAGTTTGTAAATGCAGACTACAAAGCTCGACAGAAACAACAAGAGCATTAATTTCCATCCCATTTGATGCATGAGTCGCTTCCAGAACAGAATTAAGTCCTATTAAAGAAGCAGCGCAGCCCATAAAGCCGATATTTGTTCTTTTTACATTTAAAGGAATATTAAATTCATTAATTAAAAAAGAATCAAGCCCCGGAGCAAAAAATCCGGTACATGAAATAGTAATCAATCTGTTTATTTTAGAAGGATCAAAGCTACTATTTTCAAATAATTTATTAACTGCCTCTTTTACTAATTGCTTAGACCATTTTTCATACTCCACCATCCTATCCTGAGTTCCCGGCTTAATGTACTTACCCTCAGACGAATAAAATTTCATGGAATTATTTTCATCTGCATCCGGTACTACAAAATATCTGTTTTCAATGCCTGAATGGTTTGCAGTGGCATCTATCATTCTTTCAATAGCTGGTCGAACAGCCATTCGTTTCTTAAGTTCATTAGCAGCATTAATTTGTGAAACTTTATAGGGTGGATTTGCAGTTTCGATATTTATAAGCATTTCTTCTATCTCATTGTTAAGGAATAAAAAGATAAATTATAGTCCAAATGTCCGCAATCCAATTTACATTATTTATACCTAAATTTGCTATGCTACAATTCATACATTATGCGATTAATCGCAATGTAAATTTTTAACTATGAATTTAGAGTTTTTAACAGGAATCAATATATTTATGAATATATGAATAAAGTATTATTTATAACATATTATTGGCCTCCCTCCGGGAAAGCATCACTGCACTGGCCATTAAAAATGATAAAATATCTCCCTGAATTTGGATGGCAACCCATAGTTTTGACAGTAAATGAAGATACCTTCTCAGCTAATGACAACAGTTTAATTAAGGAGGTGCCTGATAATTTAGAAGTTATTAAGACAAGAACATTTGAACCATTTGATATTTATAAAAAATTTACCGGCAAAAAGAAAGACGACCAGCTAATAGCATCCGAGACAATTTCCACGACAAACAAAAAATTGTCTCACCGCATATCTATATGGATAAGGATGAACCTTTTTATCCCTGATGCAAGGATTGGCTGGTATTTTTTTGCAAGGAGAGCCGGGAGAAAGTTGCTTAAAACAAAGGGAATTAATGCGATTATTTCTATTGGACCACCTCAGACAACGCATTTAATAGCAAATAATTTAAGCAAAAAATTTAATATCCCACATATTCCCGTATTTATTGATCCATGGGTTGACATAATTTATTATAGGAATTTTAGGAGGAGCAAAATAACTCTAGCAATTGACAATTATTTAGAAAAAAAAGTTCTTTACAATTCAACCTATTCCATTTTTGTAACCGAGACAATGAAGAACGATTACATA
This sequence comes from Bacteroidota bacterium, assembly GCA_021796135.1. Next base: position 1,926 of record JAJYOQ010000393.1, on the reverse strand, counting down.
AAAAAATATTCTTTTTTAAAAGATAAATCCCGCGTTTTGTATTGGGGATATAATGAAGAAGATTTTGAAGGACTTCCTTCAGCAATTAAAAATGAAGAAATAATTGTTCATGCCGGAAATATTTTTGATTTTCAAAATATTCCCGCATTATGGGAAAATATAAAAAAAGAAAATGATAAGGGCAGAAATTTAAAGTTAAAATTTATAGGTACAGTAGGACCTGCAATAATAAAATCAATAGAAGCGGCAGGGATTAGCAAATTCACTGAATATGCGGGATTTCTACCTTATAAAGAAATGTTAAGAGAATTAAATAATGCATCATATTTATTGGTATGTGCTACAGAACCACGGCACGTTCCTGGAAAACTATTTGAATATTTACGGATTGGAAAACCGATAATAGCATTCGGCAATGACAATGATGAAGTGAAGCATATATTATCGGAAACACATTCCGGGATGATATTCAGATATGACGATAATAAAAGTGATTTTTTCAATAAAGAAAAGAACTATGCAAGAAACCTAGATTCAATTAAATTATTTGACAGAAAGAGTATTGCTTTTTCTTTATCGAAGATATTAGATTCAATTGTGAAGTGATGTTTATTGAATTAATTCTTAAAGATTAAATACAATTAAATAATCAGAATATTTTCACATATTAAAACTACTGACAAATGCGATATCCATTGCATAGTTAGAAGGAACTCCCGTATAATAAATTCTGTATTCATTATTTACTTTTATCAGGCATGGATACGCTATCTGTGCCCATTTATTAACAGTCTGGTCAATAGTAAAAAACGGAGTTTGATATTTTCTTACCCAATGAATTCCGTCAGTTGAATAAGCAAGCCCATAGCTATCTTGGGTACCGGATACACTGCCACTTCGGTTAACATAGACCATAAGAAATTGCCCATTATCATAAATCACCGATGGATATCCAAGACCTACCCCCTCCCATGAATAATTGGGAGATAGTACCGGATTACCAGAATACTTTGTCCAATGAATTCCATCAGTTGATGTTGCAACATTAATAACTGAAGCATTAAAATTGTTTGCTGGGCTTGTCCAATAATACATAAAAAAGGTGCCATTAACCTTCAGAACCGAAGACGCAAACGTATAATATTGACCAGTGCTATCGCCATTTAAGACAGGCGCAGAATTTCTTGACCAATTTATTCCATCACTAGATATGGCCAAGCCAACGCTATGGTGACCATAAGCTTCTCTCACACCATTAAAATATAAAAAATAAGTATTGCCATCTCTGAAAATTGCGCCCGGAGCAATAGCATAATCATCCCATGAACCCGCAGTGTCCTTATCTAATACTGGTTGGTTCGATTTGCTAGTCCAATTAATACCATCAGGAGATTCGGCATACCAAACATTTCCACCTCTATAAGTATAACCGCATATATAATACATTTTATAAATGCCGCTATCATAAAGTATTTTGGACTGTGAAACGCTGAATGGTAAAGCCGGACATTGGTTCGGAGTAAAGACCGGGTTATTTAGATAATCAGTCCATGAATTTTGCGTATTACCCCAAGTAACATAAATATAAATATTTCCTGTCCCAATTGTAGTGGGAACCAAAGTTAAGCTGACAGAAGTAGTTGTACCTTCAACAACTTGAACATCGGACTGTCCCGAATAAATAACAATCCCATTTCCATCTTCAGCATTTACTAATAGATGCCAAGTGCCGACAGTAATATTTTGGAATGATATATCTGCAGTTGTATCTGATCGTAAGTTAAGAAAACCGGTCAAAGTATCAGATCCGGCTTTACTAAGATAAGCAATTACAGTTGCAACATTTTGCGGAGCATTGGTCTTATCAATTCTAAGGGAGACTTTCCCGGTGGAATTTTGGTTAATATTTGGAGATGTTTGGTATGC
>JAJYOQ010000392.1 GCA_021796135.1 Bacteroidota bacterium | reverse complement strand
AAAGAGAGTTTCATTTAGTTCTTGTTGATAACGGGCGTATGCAGATGAGGGATGATGAAGACTTGAAGGAGGCTCTCTACTGTATAAGATGCAGTGCATGTATGAATTCATGTGCAAACTTCCAAACAGTTGGAGGTCATGCATTCGGTGGTGAATGTTATGTAGGCGGCATTGGCGGTGCGTGGACTGTCGGAACTACCGGTAATATTGAAAAAGGGAGGTTTGCAGAACTTTGTACCGGTTGTTCAAGGTGTGTTCCAAATTGCCCGGTACGCATAGATATTCCAAGACTGAACACAACAATTAAAAATCGGTTAATTAAAATTGATGGCGGTCCTTCTCTGCAAAAATTATTTTTCGGTAATTTTACTAAGCTAGGTCAGTATGCTTCATTAGCGCCGACATTATCAAATTGGATGGGCGGTCTTCCTATTAGCAGAACGTTGATGGGAAAGATAGTAGGATTTGATAAAAGGCGTTCGATACCGCGTTTTGCAAACAAAACTTTGATAAAAGAGTATAAACACTATCGCAAAAATAATATTACTAAAAACAATACAAAACAGTTACTATCGGAAGTTGTTTTGTTTGCAGATGTATACACCAACTATAACAATCCGCAGATAGGCATGGCGGCTATCAGAGTATTTGATAAATTAAGAATTCCGATTACACTTAGCAAAGTGCTGTCCGAAGGAAGAGCATCGCAATCGCAAGGGTTAGTAGAATTGGCACAGCGTGAAGCTCTCAAACTTGCTACTTATCTAGAAAGTCTTATTGATCTAGGAAAAGAAATTATTGTTGTTGAACCCAGTGTATTATCTCTCTTTAGATATGATTATAAAAAGCTAATTCAGGATGATAGACTTTTTAATAAGCTGGCAGGGCATACTTATGACCCCATCGAGTATTTAAATGATCTTATGATTAACGAAAAATTAGATTTAAAAGACAATATAGAAATTTCAAAGTCTATATCGACAAATATTTTTTATCATGCACATTGCCAGATGAAAACAATAGGAGCAGGTAATGCCGCAGTGGAATTTTTTAGAAGTATAGGATTTAAAGTAGATATATCTAACGTAGAATGCTGTGGCATGGCAGGTAGTTTTGGCTATAAAAAAGAGTACTACGATGTTAGTAAAAACATTGGGAATGAACTTATTAAACAAATTAAAAACTCAGCCTCATATAATGGCAAGAAAGTAATTTTAGCGAGTGGTACCTCATGCCGGGAACAGATTTCAAGTGAATTAGAAAATATTATTTACCATCCAATTGAATATTTGGAAAAAATATTATAATAAAATTATTTTTTTTACTTGGCAGTTTTAAAATTATTCAGTAGTTGCCTTAAGGCTTTTCGAAAAGGATTGAGTCATCTACGGTTAATATTAACATTAATAATTATTTATTCAAAAGAAGAGAAAACAATGACAGAAAAGCAAATGGAGTATGGTTTAAACGCTCTTGTCGAGGAATTCGGTAATGACTGTGTTAATAAGGCAATAGAAGCAATAGAAAAATTTAAAGTGGAAATACCGACGTGGGTATTCGGCAAATTTGGCGGCGGAAGATTCGGGGGATATATGCCGGCTGGATTTGCAAGAGATATTAATGAAAAGCTTGATGATGCAGCATTTGTATATAAAATTACTGATGCCGTTGACGGCGTTGCAACACATACATTGTGGGATTATTCATTAGATGGTTTATCCGGATCATTTGAAATTGCTAAGCATGTTGCTTACGAAGCTAAAAAGCGCGGTTTAAAATTAGGTTCTATCAGTCCTACTTATTTTTTAACAGGTTCACATCGCGGAAGCTTTTCTGCTGAAGAAAAAAATATCAGGGAAAACTATATAGAGCAAACAATCCTTTCTGCAAAGATAGCACACGAGTTAGCAAATGGTCTTATTACAATATGGTTACCGGACGGCTCAAATTATCCCGGTCAGGTTGAGCTTAGAAAAGCTTATGAGAACACTAAGCAATCGTTAAAGGAAGTTGCTGCCGAGATTGCTGAAATCAATAAGAACTCAAAAAGCAAAGTTAGAGCTTTAATAGAATATAAGATATTTGAACCGGGGACATACAGTACGGTATTATCAGACTGGGGGAGTTCATATTTAATGGCTAAAGAGTTCGGAGATAACGGCGGAGTGCTGATTGATATGGGACATCATCATCATTCGACAAATGTAGAACAAATTCTAGCTAGGCTTTTAAGTGAAGGAATATATGGAGGATTTCATTTTAATACTCGTTATGCGGCTGATGATGATCATGCAGTTGAGCCAAATCCCGAAATGGCAAGAATATTTTACGAGTTAGTTTCCGGCGGCGGCATATTTGGAAAAAACGACTGGGCATTAATGATCGATCAATGCAGCAGCAGAGAAAAAAGAATCCCGGCAATTCTTCATTCCATTGATTCTATACAGCTATCATTAGCAAAGGCAATGTTAGTTGATCAAAAATTACTTTCTGCTTATCAAAGAATCGACAACATAATTTTAGCAAATCGCCAATTCAATAATGCAATCATAAATGCGGATGTAAGATCTATTGTTGCAAAAGCAAGGTTAAATAAAAACTTGCCGCTTGATCCCGTTAAAGCATATAGTGAAAGCGGTTATCAAGAAAAAATAGAACAAGAAAGAGCTGAAAAATTAATTGTTCAACCAATTGATGCAAATGGATGATTTAAGTTCGAATAATTTTTTTTCTTTTAATTGACTCCAAATACTTGATTTGTATAATCAACAAAATAAATAGAATAAAAATCCCATGTATAGTTTTATATCTGAATGTCTGATGGGCATCTTAATTGATAATAACCAAGATTACGGTGATAATTGGGTTTATCTATGCAAATAATGTTATTTGGTTCTCCGGGAGTTGGAAAAGGCACTCAGGCGAAAATACTTTCCAATAAGTTAGACATTCCTCATATATCAACGGGCGATATTTTAAGATTAGCAGTTAGCGATAGAACTCCCCTTGGTTTAAGCGCTGAAGAAAAAATGAGTAAAGGTGAATTAGTGTCTGATGATATTATGTTTGGACTGATAAAAGAAACGTTAGCCCAAGACAAATGTAAAAACGGTTTTGTCCTTGATGGATTTCCGCGAACAATCGCCCAGGCTGTCGAGCTTGATGATATATTTGAACAGCTCAAAATTAAAGATGTCCGCTTGGTTATTATAACCGCTAATGAAGAAGAAATTGTAAGACGGCTGACTAATCGAAGAGCTTGCAGTAACTGCGGAAATATTTTTAATTATAATGATATTAAAGATTCAAATATTTGTCCTTCGTGCGGTGCTATGGATAGCTTTTATCAGCGGGATGATGATAAAGAAGATGTTATTAGGAATAGATTAAAAATCTATAAAAATACAACGGCACCGATTTTGAGTTATTATCAGACGAGAAGAAGCGAAATTTATATTGACGGACTTGGCTCAATAGATGAAGTTACAAATAATATTTTATCACTGCTGTCCGATAATAAGTTGATTCAATACAATTGGTTATCATCCTGACTAAAAATTGTTTGTGAAACAAGGGTTGTCATGCAAGCTAATAATGGGTGATTCCTTAAAAATAGTGGCACTGACGACATATAGAAAAATGTAAAGTGATTTCCCAATTTTTAATTTTTTCTTCACGATAGCAATTAACACATAAATAGAAATGGCAATCCATTCGCTGGGAATAGTATCTTCATAGCGTTAAAATGGATTAACATAGAAAGACTTTATTTTAAATGAAAGATATTAAATAAAAAATATACACTCTTATGACTATAAAGCTCCGGAAAAAATTAACCTTAAAAGATGTAGCTAATATACTCTCTGTTACACCCGCTACAGTTTCTAAAGCCTTAAGGGATAGCAGTGATATCTCCCTAAATATGCGAGAGAAAGTAAAAGCCAAAGCAAAGGAACTGGGTTACCGTCCAAATTTATTAGCAAGATCATTGATCAATAATAGAAGTAAAATTTTAGGAATATTAATTCCTGATTTACGTATTTCCTTTTTCTCGGAAGTAGTAAGGGGGATGTATGAAGAGGCAAATAGAAAGGGGTATGAGACTATTTTGTTGATTCATGATGAGAACAAGGCTATAGAGAGGAAAAAATTAGAGTTTTTATCAGACGTTCATGCAGACGGAATATTACTAAATGCAACAGGTCATAAAAGCAATTATGATATATATAAAAAGTTGGGTGAAGAAGGCATTAGGGTTGTATGCTGGGATAGGAAGCTTGAAGGATTGGAATATAAATCGGTAACAATCGATGATAAGAAAGCAGCCTTTGAACTGACCTCTCAAATGATTAGTCAGGGGAGAAGACATATACTTTTCTTAGGCCCAAATACTGGAATACCGGTTGCAAAAGATCGTTTTGAGGGATATAGGTTAGCCCTTAACACAAATGGTATAGCATTTAACCCGG